>JALYXG010000330.1 GCA_030947205.1 Chloroflexota bacterium | reverse complement strand
GCGAGGCATGCCTGGAGTGAGCCGGGGACGTTGCGCTGCGTCGTGAAGACGAGGCTCGTCTTGTCGTGCCCGGTCGGCGGGTGGTCGGTGTCGGCAAGGATGATAAAGCGCGTGAAGTTCCGCTCTTCGTCCTGAATGTCCGATGCTAGGGCCGTCGCACCGAAGAGTTCGCCCGCACGCAGCGTGCCGATCGCCGCCTGATCGAGCGCGTCGTCGCGCATGATCTGTTCGACCGCACCCGCTGTCGAAAGGGCGGCGACGGTCGAGATGCCGGGCAAGAGCCGGTCGAGGAATCGTCGGCACTGGCCGAGCGCCTGCGGGTGTGACATGACGCGCCGGATGCCGCTGATGTCGCTGCCGGGTCGGCCCCAAAGGAAATGTCGTACGGGCAGGATCGCTTCGCCCCGGATGCGGAGCGACGTTTCGTGGATCAGGATGTCGAGCGTCGCGCTCACCGCCCCTTCGAGCGAATTCTCGAACGGCAGTGCCCCCTCGGTCGCGATGCCGGTTTCGACCGCCTGCGCGACGGCCGGGAAACTGGGGAAGGGAATCGCCTGGAACGGCCCGTCCTGCCCGGACGCGTAGATTGTTGCGGCCTCTTCGCTGAAGGTGCCCATCGGCCCAAGATAGGCGATCCGGCGCATCCCATCGCTCATCGAACGTTCTCCTTCATCGCGTTTTGCCCTTCGCGGGTCCTGTGCAATGATCCAATCTATCTATTGGTGATTTGGCGATTCCCGCAAATTCCGTCAAAGACGGAGGAAATGGGGTGCCTGACATTGACAACGACGCCGACGGGTGGTACACTTTGCCCAATTCAGGGTGTATGTACAGTTTGAAAGTGCCGTGCGAGCGTTATGCTCGAACTGTAGTATATACCGAGAATGGGCGATTCGATGCTAACAGCAGACGTGGCGCCTGCCACGATAGGGACATCGCGATGCTTCCACCGCATTGCAACGGAATCGGCTCTTGACCGCGCAACGCCGGAAAACGGAGTGAACCCGCACGAGCATTAGCGAATTGTGCAGAAGTATGGTGGCACGCCGTATGCAAACCCGTTGACATAACGCCGCTGTTTGGCGCAATTCAACCCCCCACATCTCGATCACGGACGCCCCCTGCTGCTTGGGTGGGCAGTGCCGGTGGACTCTCGACACCCTCAGAAAGGCATGCCCGCATGGACCTCCTGGAGCGTTTGGAAACCTATCGTTCGGAAGAGCGCAAATTGGCCTGGACCGGGACTTTCTCGGACTACTTCGCTATGGTGACGAAGCAGCCGTCCATCGCGCGCCTGTCGCACGCGCGGATTTATCACATGATTCTCGATGCCGGTACCGCGCCGAACAGCGATGGCACGGTGCATTACGACTTCTTCGACGACGAGATTTACGGTGTGGATCATACGCTCCAACAGATCGTCGAGTATTTCCGCTCGGCCGCGTCGCGGTTGGAAGTGCGCAAGCGCATTCTGCTCCTAATGGGGCCGGTCGGCGGCGGTAAAAGCACAATCGTCAGCCTGCTGAAGCGTGGGCTGGAGCGATACGCACGCATAGAGGATGGC
The DNA here is from genome assembly GCA_030947205.1 of Chloroflexota bacterium. GTDB lineage: Bacteria > Chloroflexota > Chloroflexia > Thermomicrobiales > JALYUS01 > JALYUS01. The sequence goes on along the minus strand of JALYXG010000330.1, from coordinate 10,081 downwards.
GCGGTCTACGCCATCAAGGGATGCCCGATGCACGAGGAGCCGCTGCACCTCGTGCCCGATACGTTGCGCGCGGACATCGAACGAGAATACGGCGTGTATATCGAGGGCGATCTCTGCCCGCGCTGCCGGTACGAATTGGAGCACACCTACGGTGGCCGCGCCGAAGATGTCGTGATCGAGCGTATCGCCTTTTCTGAAAAGGAGCGCGTCGGCATCGGCACGTTCACACCATCCGATCCCAAGTCGCAGGACATTTCCGAACTCGTCGGCGGCATAGACTTCAGCACGATTGCGGAGGTCGGCGTGGAGAGCGATCCGCGCGCCTACCGGTTCGATGGCGAACTGAACATCGCCAATCGGGGTGTGATGGAGTTCGTCGAGATGCTGAAAACCGACGAGAAATTCCTGTACGTCCTCCTCACACTCTCGCAGGAGCAGAATATCAAGACGGGTCGCTTCTCGATGATCTACGCAGACGAGGTGATCGTCTCGCATACCAACGAGCACGAGTATCAGGCCTTCGTTGGCAACAAGCGCTCCGAGGCGCTGCAGGACCGGATTATCCTCGTCAAAGTGCCGTACAACCTGCGTGTCTCGGACGAGGTGAAGATTTACCAAAAATTGCTGAAGCAGAGTACGATTGCCAATGTCCACATCGCGCCGTACACCCTCGAAACGGCGGCGACCTTCGCCATCCTCACCCGGCTCGAACCGTCGAAAAAGGCAGGCATGAGCCTTCTGAAAAAACTAAAACTTTACGACGGTCAGGCGGTGGACGGCTATCAGGAGAAGGACGCGCGCGAATTGCAGGAAGAAGCGCAGCGCGAGGGAATGGACGGCATCTCGCCGCGCTACGTTATCAACCGGATCTCGGGGGCGCTCGCCCGTGAGGGAACGTCATACATCACGCCGATTGACACGCTTCGGTCGCTCCGAGACGGCCTCGATCAGCACACGAGCGTGACGAAGGAACAGCGCGAGCAGTATCTCAATCTGATCAGCGACGCGCGCAAGGAGTACGACGAGATCGCCAAGCGCGAGGTGCAGCGCGCCTTCGTCTACTCATTCGAGGAGAGCGCGAAGACGCTCTTCAACAACTACCTCGATAATGTCGAGGCGTTCTGCAACAAGACAAAGGTAATAGACCCGATCACCGACGAAGACGGGGAACCGGACGAGCGACTGATGCGTTCCATTGAAGAGCAGATCGGTGTGACGGAGAACGCGAAGCGCGCCTTCCGCGAAGAAATCCTCATCCGCATCTCGTCGCTGGCACGGCGTGGCGTGACCTTCGACTATGCTTCACACGACCGGCTGCGCGAGGCAATCGAAAAGAAACTTTTCACCGATCTGCGCGATGTCGTCAAGATCACGACGAGCACGAAGACACCCGATGCCGAGCAGTTGAAGCGGATCAATCAAGTCGTGGATCGCCTCGTCAGCGAGCAGGGCTACACGACCGCTTCCGCGAACGAACTGCTGAAGTACGTCGGCGCGCTCCTGAACAGGTAGAAGTGCTGAGTACTGAGTACTGAGAATCGTTTCTCCCTCGGTAATCAGCGACCAGCGCTCTCTTGGAGGAAATCACCAGTGAACGGCAAATCCCACTCAGCACTCAGCACTCAGCACTCAGCACTTCCTCCGCCGCCTAGTCTGTCGCAAAGCGATTGGTCTTTGCATCGAAAAGGCCCTATAGACCAATCGAGACATAATGAGAAGATCAAGGACGCCGTGCGCAAGAACCTCGCGGACATTGTTTCGGAGCAGAGCATCCTGACGACCGATGGCCGCAAGATCATCAAAGTACCGATCCGCTCGCTCGATGAATACCGGTTTCGCTTCGGTGACGAGGGGGAGCAAGGCGTCGGGCAGGGGCAGGGCGGCACGCAGGTGGGCGACGTGCTCCAGAAGGGTGGCAAACCGCAAGGGCCCGGCAAGGGGCAGGGCACCGGGGAGGAACCGGGCGTTGACTACTACGAGGCGGAGTTCACGCTGGACGAACTGACGGCGCTGATCTTCGAGGACCTCGGCCTGCCCAATCTCGAAGAAAAAAAGCTGCAATCCGTCGCCTCTCCGACGATCCACTTCAATGACATCCGTCGCAAGGGCGCGCTCGCCAATCTCGACAAGCGGCAGACCTTGAAGCAGAACCTGCGGCGGAACGCGATGCTCGGCAACGCGCATGTCGGCGATTTCAAGCCCGAGGACCTGCGCTTCAAGACGTGGGAGGAGACCTTCGACCGGCGCGCGGCGGCGGTCGTGCTGGCGATGATGGATGTTTCGGGCAGCATGGGTTCGTTCGAGAAGTACATCGCGCGGTCGTTCTATTATTGGATGCTCGCCTTTCTGCGCACCAAGTACGACAACGTCGAGATCGTCTTTATCGCGCACCACACCGAGGCTAAAGAGGTGACGGAGCAGGAATTCTTTACACGCGGCGAATCGGGCGGCACGAAAGTCTCGTCCGCGTACCAACTGGCGCTCGAACTGGCCGAGACGCGCTACCGGACCGAGGACTGGAATCTGTACCCGTTCCACTTCTCCGACGGGGATAACTGGCCGTCCGACAACGCGCTCTGCAAGGACCTCGTGTCCCAACTGCTCGAACGGTCGTCGCTTTTCGGGTATGGCGAAATTCGGCAGGGGCGGTATGCCTACCACAGCACGCTAATGAGCGCCTTCGAGCAGATCAGCCACCCGAAACTGATGCCGCTCGTGATCGGCGCGAAGACCGATGTCTACCCGGCGTTGCGCAAGTTCTTCGGCCCGCAGATGCCGACGACGCCCGCGCAGGCCGCCGCGCTGGCGTCGTAAGGGGGAGACGATGAGCCTCGCAACCTCCGCGACGCGGATCGCCACGCGCGACGAACTGTCCGACGCCTGCGGGCACATCTGGGATGTGGCGTGGGCGAAGGGCCTGCGCCCCTTCCCGATGCACTACGAGATCGTGCCGTCCTCCATCCTCTACGAGTTCGGAGCCTATGGCCTGCCGGGCCGCTTCTCGCATTGGACGCACGGCAAGGCATATCATCAGATGAAGACGATGTACGATTACGGCCTCTCGAAAATCTACGAACTCGTCATCAACACCAACCCGTGCTACGCCTTTCTGCTCGACACGAATGGCTTCGTCCAGAACAAGATGATTATCGCGCATGTCCTGGCGCACTCGGATTACTTCGCGAACAATGCGTACTACGCCCGCACCTCGCGGCGGATGCTCGAATCCGTCTCGGTCAACGCGAACCGGCTGCGCCAGTACGAATTTGAGCACGGCAAGGAGGCAGTCGAGATAGTCCTCGATACCGTGCTCGCGATTCAGGAGCACGTCGAGGCAGGCGCGACGACCTACAAGCGCCGCCCGCTCTACAACGACGATGGGCGGCCGGAGCCGGTGCGGCGGTCGGATCAAAAGAAGGACGGGCCGTATGACGATGTCTGGAAACGAGACGCACCCGACCCGCTGATCCCGGTTGCCGGGCGACCGATGGGCGATCCGGCGCGTGACTTGCTCCTCTTCATCTGCGAGCACGCGCCCGCACTGGAAGAATGGCAGCGCGACATCGTCCAGATCATCCGCCAGGAGATGCTGTATTTTTTGCCGCAGATGCAGACGAAAATCTGCAACGAGGGCTGGGCGTCCTACTGGCACGTCCGCATCATGCGCGACCTCGACCTGACCGATGATGAAGTGATTGCCTTCGCGGATTTGCATGCCGGTGTCCTGCAACCGTCGCCGAAGCGGATCAACCCGTACTTCCTCGGCTACAAAATTCTCGAAGACATCGAGCGGCGGTTCTCGGACGGGGGCAAAGACCCCGACGCCGCGCGCGCAAAACTTTTCGAGGTGCGGGAAATCGAGAATGATGCCTCGCTGCTGCGCAATTATCTGACGCGCGAACTCTGCGACGATCTCGACTTGTATGTCTACGGCCAGCAGGGTGACGATCTCGTCGTCACTGAGAAGGACTGGGAGAAAGTGCGCGACATGCTCGTCAATGAGTTGACGACTTATGGCAAACCGCTGATCGTCGCGGATGACGGCGATTACCGGGGTAACCGCGAATTGTATCTGCGCCATTCATGGGAAGGGCGTGACCTCGATTTGACCTACGCCGAGCGCGTGCTGGAATACGTCGGCAAACTCTGGGGCCGCACTGTCCACCTGGAGACGAACAACGGCGGCAATCAGGCCATCCTCTCGTGGGACACGCAGGACGGCCACCGCCGCAAGGCGTAGAACACCTTACCGATGCACAGTCGCATGTTAGCGGGGTGGGTAACCCTGTGCCACCCAGTACAATCTCATAGCAGTTATGTTCCTCGTGCGCTTTGTGCCGCTTGTCGCATCACATCGAGCGGCGCCGTCTGCCCCGTCCACGCTTCCCAGGCGAGCGCGCCCTGGTGAATAAGCATGCCAAGGCCGTCAATAGCGCGTAGATTCCGCGCCTGTGCGGCGCGAAGCAGTGCGGTCGGTCGGTAGATGAGGTCATAGACGACGGCGGACGGCGGCAGCCATGCCAGCATTTCAACGGGAAGCGGTGTTTCATCGCCATGCAGCCCGACCGATGTCGCGTTGACGAGCAGCGATGTATTGGCGAGCGCCGCGCGGAGATCGAGATGCGCAAGCCCGACGGTCGTGGCGATGTCGGGATACTGCCGCTGAATTGCCGACGCGCGCTCCAGCGTGCGGTTGGCGATCGCGAGGTGGACGACGCCCAGCCCGGCGAGCGCGGCGGCGACCCCGCGCGCGGCCCCACCCGCGCCGAGCAGCAGAACGTGCTTGCCCGCGACCGCGATGCCCTGCTCGCGCAGATCAGCAGCGAAGCCCGGTACATCGGTGTTCATGCCCGTCAGCCGCCCGGCATCGTTGACGATGGTATTGACCGCGCCGAGCGCGCGGGCCTGGTCACTGAGCGCGTCGAGGAACGGGAGTACGTCCTGCTTGTACGGTACCGTAACATTTGCGCCGTAGACATCGGTGGCGCGCAATGCCGCGACAGTGGCGGCGAGATCTTCGGGCAGCACATCGGCAAGTGCGTACGTCGCATCCAGGCCAGCGGCGTGGAAGGCAGCAGTGTGGAAGACCGGCGATAGACTATGGCCGAGCGGGTGCCCGATCAGAAACGCACGTTTGGTGGCCACGCTCAGGGCTTCAGGTACTTGCGCTTGTTCGCCTCGTGTTCGGCGTCCGTTTCGGCGAAGGCGTGCGTCCCCGATCCATCATTCTTGGCGACGAAGAAGAGATACTTCGTGTTCGACGGGACGAGCGCGGCCATGATGGATTTGAGGCTCGGGCTGCAAATCGGCGTCGGCGGCAACGCGCCGCTCTTGTTTGACGGGTTTGGATAGGTGTTGTAGGGGTTTTCAGTGTTCAAATCATTCTGGGTGAGGTCTTTCTTCCACCACTGCGCCTCATTGCCGACGGCGTACTGCACCGTCGGGTCGGCCTGGAGCGGCAACGGCGGCTTGAATTTCAAACGGTTGTAGTACACCGAGGCAATGTCCGACCTGTCCGTATCGGAACCCGCCTCACGCTCGACAATCGAGGCAATAATCAGCGCCTGGTACGTATTCAAGCCGTTCGGGCCAGTACCGCGTACCGGGGCGGGCTGCGCGTCGAGCGCCGTCTTCCACTGCGTCTGGAAGTTATCGAGCATCGTCTTAATCACTGCCGTCGCGCTCTCATCGAGCGTGAACTTGTAGGTGTCCGGGAAGAGATACCCTTCGAGGCTGGCGCCCGGCGGTTTGTCCTTGAGGAAGTCGTAGTTCCATGTACCCGTCTTTGCCGCCGTCAGGAAATCCGCCGCCGCAGCGCCAAGCCCAGCTTCGCGCAGGATCGGCGGTATCTGCTCGATACGGATACTATCGGGAATACGAACATTAACTTCGTCCAGTGCTGGCGTCGCCGTAGCAGCGACTTCGGTGCCGGAAATCCGATTCACGATCTGGCCGAGCGACATGCCTTTTTGGAGCGTGAACTGGCCCTCGTCGAAAAACTTCGCCTTTTGATTGGCGAAGACATAGACGCGGAAGAGATTGACGTCGGAGATCAACCCTTTGGCTTTCAGGTCCTTGCCAATCGAGGCAACGGATTCATTCTTGGCGATGTTCACCGTCACGGATTGACCCGTCGGTTTCGCGGCATTCGTTTTCGAGTAGTCATACGCGGCGCGTGCCCCGACGAGCGTCAGTCCCGCGAGCACGACGATCGCGCCGATCTTGATGGCCTGGATGAGAAAGCGCACGAGTACAAGACCTCCAAGCAGCCCGAATCTTCCCGCCGCATGCCGCTGTGCAACCGCAACGACGATACGCATCCTAGCAAATCGCCGTATTAAGCGCAAAAAAGAGCCTGCCCCGACAGCACTATCGTGGATAGGCACGACAGCACCGCAGAGGGCAGGCGATCCGGGACGACTGGGGAACACCGGAAGGGAGAGGCAAACCCCCGTCGCGATCCGAGTTTGTCGGTAGCGGGAGGCGCTGCGACCACGCCACCAGCATCCCCACACTTGCATCATAACGGGCGTGGCCGCTGGGCACTATAGACAGTACGACGAATGTTTCGCACTGTATTCGTGCAACTGTACAACGTGCATAGATCATTGGGCGCGCTACACTACGAGTGATGGCATTCCAGGTGTTTTCGTGCGGTGATCTTTCGATTTTCTGTGCGATTACACAATCGTCTGTCAGGTAGTAGCAGTGGTGGTGATTATGGCCTCTCCGCTCACACCCGCATTTCTTGCCATCCGCGATGTATGCCGACGCGACAGCAGTTTGCACGTCCGGCTCCCGGATGCGGTCGAGCGCGCGACGATCAGCGACGCGACTGCGGTTGATATCTCGTACGCGATAACGATGAAACCGCTACCGCCGCTCTTGCGCCCATTGCACGGCGGCGAGCTGATCCTGATGCCTCGGCGGATTTGGCCCGATGTGGCGGGCTATGTTGGCAACCTGATGGCGGACTTGGGGCGCAACGGTGTTTCTGCAATCGTCCTCGAACCGAATCATCCGCTGGCGGCGCACGCGATCGAGGAGAATATCGCCATTATCCTCGCGGATGTGCCGGTTGATGCGTCATTGGAGAGTCACCTCAACGCGCTGATCCAGACGCGCGGCAGCGACCTTTATCGCCTGACGACTGATCTCGACCGACGCCTCACCAGCATGAGCGCCAGCGCGGACGCGCTGCCCGCCTTGCTCGCAACAGCGGCGGAGGTATCGGGGCGCGGCGCGATCCTCACCGACATCGCCGGTTTGCCGATTGCCCTCGCGGGCAACGTCATGCCGGGCTACGTGGACGAACTGGCACGGCAGGCCGCCCGCACGCACGGAAAAACGCTGATTGTCCAGGCGCCGGATGGCGACAGTCGTTTGGTCACGCCCGTCCGCACCGCCGAGGGTGTGCAGGGGTATCTTTCCCTGACGGCCGGGCGTGCGGCATTCACGGAAACTGACCGCCTGGTCGCCGAACGCACCGCGTATGCGTGCTCGTTCGCGCTGATGCGCGTCGGCCCGGTGACGCCGGCGATCCGGCAACTCGGCCCGACGCCGGCCGAAATGGAGCGGTCGCTCCGCAACCTCCTGCTCGGTAAATTGGAGACGGAATCGGCGGCGCTCGCGGAGTGCCGCGCGATTGGCCTCGACCCGCATCGCGGCGCCGCCGTAATGCTCGCCGCGCCGCCGCCGGACGCGGAATCGCTCGGCGTGATCCGCATGGCGCTCGAAACCGCCGTCGCGGGCTGGCAACCGCGCGCCTTCGTGATGGAACTGGGCGAGGTGGGCGCAATCGCCGTGCTGTTTCCGGTGGTGGACGGCGAGGCGTCGCGCCGCAAGGCGGTCGAGGCGGGACGGCGGCTGGCCGACGAGAGCGGACTGACAGGGATTGCGGTCGGGATCAGCGACCGGCATACGGGCTGGCGGGGTATCGCGCAGGGGTTCCAGCAAGCATACTTCGCCTTGCGGCTCGGCGCGACTGCCGCCGTGCCGCAGTCGGTCGTGGACAGCGGCGCGGCGGGCGATCTGGGCATCTATCGCCTGCTCTATCCGCTCTGGCAAACGGACGACCTGAAGGCATTTTCGGACGAGGTGCTCGGCGGGTTATTGGCGTACGATGAGAAGCGCGGTGGCGGCCTCGTCCAGACGCTGGAGGCGTACCTCGATCTCGGTGGTGGGATGCAGGAGATCGCCGACCGGCTCTATATCCACCGCAACAGCCTCATCTACCGGCTCCGGCGGATCGAGGAGTTGACCGGGCGCTTGCTCGCGGACCCGCACGATCGTTTGCTGCTGCACCTCGCGCTCAAAGTGCGCCAAATGCCGGGTGCGCCGCCGATTCGTGCCGTGCGATGAATGAGTAGAAACGTGGTGGTGGCGGACTTATGAGCCTTAACTGGCTGAATCAGTAATCCGGGGACGCAGGCTGGAAATCTGCCCAGAGGGCGCCCGGCTCCCGGTAGCACAGGCTTTCCAGCCCGTGAGTCCAGTGCCGAATCAAGGTTTAAGGTTCATAAACTCGCCACCACCAGCAACAGGAGGGGATGACATGACCGTGACCAATGCGACGATCATCACCGATGGTGCGAACGACGCGCTCCGCGAAGGGGGCAACGTCACTCCGGCGGCGGTGTTGAGCCGGGCGCACGAGGCGAATGTCGAGTTCGTGGACTTGCAGTTCATTGATATCCTCGGCATGGTGAAAAGCGTGACCATCGCCGTTGAACAGTTGCCGACCGTCATTGCCCGCGGCATGTGGTTCGACGGCTCATCACTGGAAGGTACGTCGCGCGTCGCGGAACGGGACATGTATCTGATCCCCGACCTTGCGACGTTCGCAGTCGTGCCATGGACCGAATCGGGAGCGGGCGGTGCGACGGCCCGCCTGCTCTGCGGCGTCCATCGCCCGGATGGCGAACCGTTCCTCGGCGATCCCCGTGCCGTCCTCACCCGCCAGTTGGAGCGGGCGCGTTCGTTCGGCTACACCTACGCCGTCGCGCCCGAAGTCGAGTTCTTCCTGTTGCGGCGTGATGGCGACCGCATCCGCCCGCCGGAGGGGGACAGTGGCGGCTACTTCGATTCCGCCGGTGGGGTCGCCGCCGCCGTGCAGCGCGACGTCGTCCGACTAATCCGCGAGATGGGTATCCACACCGAGGCGTACCACCACGAAGTGTCGGTCGGGCAGTACGAGATTGATTTCCCCACCGATGGCGCGCTCCGCACGGCGGATGGCCTGATTACCTTCCGCACGGCGATGAAGGCGGTCGCGGCGCGGCGGGGTTTGCACGCCACCTTCATGCCGAAGCCGATAGCCGGACTCAATGGGTCGGGGATGCACATCCATCAACGCCTCGATCACCTCGACTCCGGCCTCAGCGCCTTCACCGACGATTCCGACTCATACGGCCTGTCCGACACCGCACGCGCCTTCATGGCCGGGCAGTTGGCGCACGCACGGGGCATGTCGGCGGTGTTGTCGCCACTCGTCAACTCGTACCGCCGGTTCGTGCCGGGCCATGAAGCGCCAATCTTCCTGATCTGGGCGCGCGTCAATCACGAGGCGCTGATTCGCGTCCCGGCGGAGACCGGGCCGCAGCACGCCGGGCAGATGGAACTGCGCTGCCCCGATCCCGCCGCAAACCCGTATCTCGCCTTCGCCGTGATGCTCGCCGCCGGATTGGACGGCATCGAACGGAACCTCGCGCTCCCCGAACCCTCCGAGGAGAGCCTGTACAGCGTCTCGGACGAGGAGTTGCGCTCCCGCAATGTCGGCATGTTGCCGATGACGCTCGGTGAAGCGATCATCGAACTCGAACTCGATGGCGTGATCCGCGAGGCGCTCGGCGACCATATCTACGAGCGATACGTCGCGGCATTGCGCCAGCAGTGGCACGATTACCGCAAATGCATCAGCCAGTGGGAGGTAGATCACTACCTCGAAGCATATTGATACTGAATCGGGTTGTGATCCTCTTTCGCGGTAGCGATGGCGTGATGCCATCTGCGTAGGGGCGATTCGTGAATCGCCCGCTCGCGACGGCGGGGCGCTGCGGGGGAGGCGCGAGCGGTCCGGGAG
>JALYXG010000296.1 GCA_030947205.1 Chloroflexota bacterium | reverse complement strand
GACAAGCCGATGCGGGTCGCGCCGCCGCGTGCCAGCATCCGCGCGGCGAACCGCAACGCTTCCAGACCGTACCCCGCGCCCTGATGGCCGGGCACAACACCGATGCGATCTAAATGCCCCCAACCGCGAAAATGGGTGATTCCGACATAGGCGAGCGGCGTGCCTGCCTCGTCCGCCCCGACATACAACGCGACGCCCGGCACCGCTTGATAGGCCGCGAACTCGGCGGGGCTATTCCACCAAAGCCACGGAAACGAGGCATGATCCACGGCGATCAGGGTCGCTAAATCGTCCAAACGTTCGGGCGAAGCGACAGAAAAGGTCAGCAACCCGCGCGGTGGCTCCGGGGGGATCGTGCGCAACTCGTAGCAGAGCACTTCCTGCATCAGCCCCAGCCCCAGCCCGGTGTAAAACGACGGCTGGCGCGCACCCGCGAAGTCCGTCATCACGATCAGTTCGTGCTGCACACCGTGCGGTCGGCGCAAGCGTTCCAGCAGTGCCGTGCCATTGTGGCGCGCCGAGATGTCCGCGATTGCCGTGATCTCCTCCCGGTGCCGCCACGGCTCGCCGACGATGTATTCTCCCGTTTCGGGCAGCCAGAAGGCGCGAGACGGATGGGTACGCAGATGCTGCGCGAGCGACCGGCTCTCGAACGGACTGCTCCACGGCAAGTACAGCGACCGGACATCGTCCGCCGTCAGCGGTTGGACGCGTAGCGCGGGGGGGGCCGTCATCGCTCGACCCAGACCGTTTCGAGGCGCAGAATGCCCATCGCGGTGATCGCCAGCCCCTTCACCGCCGGCTTCACCAATGCGTAATCGGTGCCGTGGTAGAGGGGGATAACGGCGACGTCGTCGAGGATTTGTTGCTGCGCCTGCCGGTACAAATCCGTCCGCTTCGTCGCGTCCTGCTCCACGTTCGCCTGATCGAGCAGTGCGTCCACTTTCGGATTGCTGTAATTGCTGTAGTTGCGCGGCGAGCCGGTGTGGAAGAGCACATCGAGGAAGTTTTCGGGATCGGGATAGTCCGCGACCCAATTGACGACGAATAATCCGTAGGTGTGCGCGTCCAACTCGCCCAGGTAATCGCCGAATCGCGACTCCTCGACATCCACGCGCACGCCGAGATCGCGCTCCGCAACTGCCTTTACCGTCTCGCCGAGGCGCGAGCCGCCAGTCCCGAAGGTAATCGCGGGAAGGGCCTTCGCCGCCGCCGGTGGCAGGAGGTCCTTCGCCGTCTTCGCATCCACGACGGGGATCGTCGCGTCCCACTTGCCGCCGGGAATGGCGGGCGGCACGATGCCATGCGCCTCCGTCACCTTGCCGGCGAGTTCGACCGCGTCAATCTTCTGGCGATCAATTGTCCGGATCAGCGCGGCGCGAACATTGAAGGCGTCGAGCGGCACGATTTTGGTGTTGACGCCGATATACGTCGTCGCAAGCGTCGGGATAACGCGCAACTCGTTTTTCATTGACGAGGCGGCATTGCTGACGCGATCAACGGCTTGGACAGGCACGGTCGCGACATCGAGTTTGTTGCCGTCGTACAAATTGAGCGGATTGGCCGCCCGCGCACCGACGAGAATCGTCACGGTATCGAGGGTCGCGATCTGATCGTAGAACTGATCGAACTTCGTGAGCGTGATCTCATCCGCTTTCCATCCGGTGACGCGGAACGGGCCACTGCCATTGGGTTGGGTGGACCAACGCGGCCCGCGCGCCAGATCATTCCGATCAATAATCGCGGCGTCCGGTAATGTCAGCTTTTGCAGAAAGTACGCTTTCGGTGCGTCGAGGACGAGCATGATCGTGAGCGGATCGAGCACGCGGATACCGGCAACATCGGGCGAGCGTCCATTGATGTGGTCGAGGCAGCCGATGACATCATTCAGCCCGGCGGCGGCGGGCAGATTCTGCGGCTTTCCGTCCGACGCGGTACTCGGATCACAAGCGCGACGCAGCGAGAAAGCGACATCGTCGGCGGTAATCGGCCGACCATTCTGAAACTTCGCGGTCGAGCGGAGAAAGAACGTGAAGGATCGGCCATCCGGGGACTTCTGGTAATCGGCCGCCACGTCGGGCACGACATTGAGCGCATCGTCCAGTCGCACGAGGCCACGAAAGACCTGGCGCGCGATGAATGCGGTGCCGGAATCGCGAATCAGCGCCGGATCGAGCGTGTCGGGCAACTGATCCGGGCCGGTGAGCGTCAGGGTTTGCGCGCCCTTCGGTGTTGGTTTCGCGCCCGACGCCGGCGTCGGCGTCGGCACCGGCGGTCGCGGCGTGCCGGTCGGAACGGCTGTCGGCGCCGGGGCAGTCGTTGCCGTTGAGCGGATCGTGGCGGAGGTCGGCGCGGGCAGACCAATCACCACTGTCGGCGTCGCCGATGCGGGCGTTGGAGTCGTCGGGGTCGCCGGTTGCCCGCCGCTCACGGAGCAACCCGCGAGAAGGATCACGGCGAACAGCAACATGCGCCATGCAGTGCAGTGGGTAGCGGGCATGAAAAGTCGTTTCATCATAATTGCGATGGGCATTCTCCCCACGCCGTGGCGCGGTCGCCATCGGCCCGAGCATTCCGATAGGGTAAGTGTACGCGGCGGCGCGATCACGGTCAACGAAACGCCTACCGCAAGTGTGATACACTGCGGGCGCGGCATTCCCCGGCTCAGGAGGCTTTACGGCGTGGCTCTTCCTCCCCCTCCCAGACGAACCCGACATCGCGTACCGAGCGGTGTGAGCGCCCGCGCCCGACGCAAAGCGCCACCTTTCGCAGTCCGTGGTCGCAAACGGGCGTCGGCGCCAGTCGCCGCTGTTGCCGCCGGACCATTGGCCGTCATCATCACCGTCGTCGGCGCATTCTTCGCGATCTGCGGCGTCGTGGTCATCGCCGGGTTTGCAGCGGTCGGCGGCGCGTACGCCTACTTCACGAGCGACCTGCCGCAGTTCGATCCCGGCACGCTCCATCAGTTCGAAACGTCCCGAATCTACGACCGCTACGGCAACCTGATCGAGGAAGTCTCCGATCCCCAGGCAGGAAACCGCTTCGAGGTGTCGCTCACCCAGATTTCGCCCTATCTCGTCAACGCGACAATTTCCGCCGAGGACAAGACCTTCTGGACGAACAAGGGTATTGATCCGCAAGCGATTGGTCGTGCGGTTCGTAATACCTTTGTGGACTCAAGTTACGGCAACTCCGGTGGCTCAACAATTACGATGCAAGTCGTCAAGCAGGCATTCCCCGAGCGGTACACCGATCCGACAAAGGAAGACAAAGTTCGGCAGGTTTTCCTCGCCTATGGTGTCGCGCAGAAGTATTCAAAGGAAGAAGTTCTCACCTTCTATCTCAATCAGATCCCGTACGGCAATCGCTCGTATGGCATCCAGGCCGCCGCGCACAACTACTTCAACAAAGACGCGAAAGATTTGGAGCTCTGGCAGGCGTCCCTTCTCGCCGGTTTGCCGCAGGCCCCCTCGGTCTATGATCCGACTGTCAGCCTCGACAAAGCGCGCCGCCGACAGTTGTATGTCCTCGGGCAGATGGTTGACCAGGGGTATATCACCGACGTCCAGAAGGACGACGCCTATGCCAAGTCGGCGGACGCGAGTAAATATCTGAAGTTCCGCGATGATCGCCCATCCGGCGCGCCCCACTTCGTCAACTATGTGCGACAGTACGTCGAGTCCCATTACGGCTCTGAAGCGCTATATCAGGGTGGACTGAAAATCTACACGACGATTGACATGGATATCCAGAGACTCGCCGAAGACGTCGTTCGCAACGGCGTCGCGAAGGAATCGCGCGCCGGGTACGATGTCTCGAACGGCGCGCTCGTTGCGGTCGTGCCGTGGAGTGGGCAAATCCTCTGCATGGTCGGCAGCGCCGATTTCAACGACAAAGCGAACAACGGTGAATTCAATGTCGCCGTCAATCCGCGGCAGCCGGGCAGTTCGATCAAGCCGATCGCGTACGCCGAGGCGCTCGAAAAAGGCTGGTATCCCTCGTATGTCATCCTCGACTATCACAAGACGTGGGATGACGGCACGGAAAAGGGCTACACCCCGAACAACTTCAATCAACTCCACAACGGCGCGGTGACGATGCGCGACGCGCTCCAGCAATCGCTGAATATCCCCGCGCTCAAAGCGATGGAATATGATTTCATCAAGGACGGCTCGAAGTGGGGGCAGCGCGAGGGCTTGCAAAATTTCATTGATTTCGCCCACGCGATGGGTCTCAAGGATAGTTTCAACCGGCCCCCGGCAGATTACGGCCTCGGTATCTCCCTCGCACTCGGCGGCGGCGAGGTTTCGCCGCTGCAACTAACGAATGCCTACGCCACAATGGCGAACCTCGGGAAGTATGTCGAGGCGACGCCGATTGTCCGCATCACCAAATCGGACGGGACGATCTTCAAGGACCAGAAAACGGGCAAAGAAGTAGATAACAGCAAGACCGTGCCGCAGGGCACGCAAGTGATGGATCCGGGCAACGCCTTTCTGATGACGTCAGTATTGACCGACAACAAGGCGCGTACTCCGATCTTCGGGGCGTCGAGTCCGCTGATCTTGCGTGACCGACCCGTCGCGGCGAAAACGGGCACCACGAACGACTTCCGCGACGGGTGGACGGTCGGGTACTCGACGCAGGTCGCGGTCGGCGTCTGGGTGGGGAACAATGACAATCACCCGATGCGCAATGTGGATGGCGTGGAGAATGCCGGCCCGATTTGGAACGAATTTATGCGCCTCATCCACGATCACGAAAAAGCGCCGCAACTTCTCGTGGGTCCGGACGGCAATCTGCCCGCCAAAGATTTTTATCGCCCCGCTTCCGTCGTGGACGGCGAGTCGTGCGCCGCAACCGGGCACAAGCCTGTCAAGTACGGATCGAATGTCAAGGACCTATTCGTCAAGGGCAAAGAGCCGACGCGCGATTGCGGCGAACTCGACGCACGCGAGACGCGCGAACTCGCGGAGGCGTGGGCCGACCTGACCCACAATCCATCGGCAGAGCCGACGCCTGCTCCCGGCTCGACCGTTAAGAAGACGGAATATGGACGCTATACCGGGACCGGATCGAGCAAACTGAACACCTACCTCGCTGCGGTTGACGCCAAGTACCGACCGAAGAATGCGGGGTACTACAACCCGAACTCAAACCCGAGTCCGCGGCAGCAACCCGTCACCGTTCCCGAAGCGACGCTGCCGAGTGGGACCGCTCCGCCCGGAAAGCCGCGCGTGACGCAAGCACCCGGAGCGGCTGGTCAGGCGACTGCGATCATCGTGTCGCAACCAACACGACAGCCACAACAACCGAACGCGCCACCCGCGAACCGGCTGCCGACACCCGTGCAGAAGCCGTAACATGCTTCCCGATACGTTGTCGCCACCGTCACGCGGCCGTAGTACGGCGTGACGGTCGAATACACGAGCGCAATCGTTCTCCTTTTGACTCTCGGTCTCATCCTCGTGCGGCCACACGGGCTGAGTGAGGCAATCGGTGCGGGGAGCGGCGCGGTTGCGTGCGTTCTGCTTCGGCTGGTTTCGCTGTCCGACATCCGAGACATCGCGCAGCAAACTGCGAACGTCCTGCTCTTCCTGCTCGGCATGATGATTATCACGGGCATCGCCGAGCATGCGGGCGTCTTCGAGGCGCTCGCCGAACGGGCTGCGCAGTCGGCGCGCGGCAGTGGTCATTTGCTCCTCCTGAGCGTTTTCGCGCTGGGCGCGGCAATTACGGCGCTCCTCTCGCTCGATGTGACGATCATCGTCCTGACGCCAATTGTCTACTCGGTCGTGACGCGGATTGGCATTGACCCGCTCCCGTATCTTGTCGCCTGCGCGTTTGTGGCGAATACCGCGTCGCTCTTCCTACCGATGTCGAACCTCACGAACATTCTCATCTACGATCTGCTGCACCTCTCATTCGTGCATTTTGCCGCCGTGATGTTCCTGCCGAATATCGCGGCGCTCCTCGTCAATATCGCCGTCTTTTTCGTCCTTTTCCGCCGTCGCATCCCGCGATCATTCGTTGTGCCCGACTTCGGCGGTGAGGCGCGCCCGCCGGGCTTTCGGGCCGCAGCCATCGGTCTGGCCGCGACGCTCGTCGCATTGTTCGTCTTCGGTCTCCTCGGTTGGCTGCTGGCGATCCCGGCGATTGTCGGCGCACTCGCGCTCGGTGTCATCGAACTCACGCGCCGAAATGTTTCCGTGCGAAGGATGAATGAGGCGGTCGCGTGGCCGCTCTTCCCGTTTGTGTTCGCGATGTTCATCGTCATTCGCGCGGTCGAGCACGCCTGGCTCGGGCATATCGGGCGCCTACCGGCGAATGCGCACTTCGGAACACTTGCGCTCGTCGCCTTCGGCACTGGTCTGGGGTCGAACATCGTCAACAATATCCCGATGGCGGTCGCCATGATTAGTCTGCTACGCTCCACCGTCGGTCCCATCTCCGAGCCGCTCGCTTTTGCGACGCTGATCGGCACGAATATCGGCCCAAGCATCATCACCGTCGGGTCGCTCGCGACGATGCTCTGGCTGGCAATCGTCCGCCAGCGCGGCGTGCACATGAACGCCTTGACGTACACGAAAATTGGCGTCATCACGACACCCCTGATGGTCGCCGCAGCGACGGCAATGCTCTGGTTCGAGATCAGATTTCTGCACCTCTAGCACGTCATCACAGGAGATGGAAGCGTCAAAAGCCGATAGATCGTCGCCGCCGTGGGAGTGGGTAGCACGGGCTTTTCAGCCTGCGAGCGGGACGCAGGCTGGAAAGCCTGCGCTACCCAAATCGGTCGCTCATGGCGAACCGACCGGCTTTGAAACGCTTCCACAGGAAATTATCGCCGTTGACATGCCCCACGACGAATGCTACGCTTCGCCCCGCTACACGGGTTGATGTGCGAAGGGATGGCGACGTTGCGCGAGCAGTGTGCCCCGCGCGACCGCGTATGTATCACTGTGCAGTATGCTGTGGTACTGATGGTTTGGGAGGAGAGAAGGATGAAGCGGCTTGCGGTTCCATTCCTCATCGTGCTCGCGCTTTTGCTGACCGCCTGCGGCTCGTCGTCATCTTCGACGGCGACCTCGGCCCCCGCTGCGACGAAAGCGCCAGCGGCGACGACTGCGGCGGGGGCGACTACGCAACCGGCGGCGAGCGCTGCGTCGGGCGCCACGAGTGCCACCCAGCCAGCCGCGAGCGCCGCGTCGTCCGGCAGTGGCGCACCGGTCGCGCTCTCCGGTCAGCCGATCCCTATCGGTCTGGCAATCGCCACGACGAGCAATGTCGCACTGCTCGGCGAAGAGGAAAAGAATGGCGGGCTGCTCGCGGAAAAGTTCTTCAATGACCGGGGGGGCGTGAATGGTCGGCCGATTAAAGTCATCCTCCAGGACACGGCGGGCGACGAGCAGGGCGCGATTAACGCATTCCAGTCCTTGATCTCGCAAGGCAAGGTCGTTGGCATCGTCGGGCCGACGCTTTCACAGCAGGCATTCGCCGCCGACCCGATTGCGGACAAGGCGAAGGTGCCGGTCATCGGCCCGTCGAACACCGCGAAGGGTATCCCGCAGATCGGCGAGTTTGTCACGCGCGTCTCCGCGCCGGTCGCCATCGTCGCGCCGAACGCCGTGAAGCAGGCGCTGAAGATCAATCCGAACATCAAGAAGGTCGCTGTCCTCTACGCCCAGAACGACGCGTTTAGTGTTTCCGAGACCGAAACCTTCCAATCAACCGCGAAGTCGCTCAATCTCGAAGTGACGACCGTGCAGAAATTCCAGACGACAGACACAGACTTTCAGACACAGGTGACGAACGCGCTGGCGACGAAGCCCGACCTCGCGATCGTTTCCGGCCTCGCGGCGGATGGCGGCAACCTCATCAAGCAGTTGCGGGAACTGGGCTTCAAAGGCACGATTATCGGTGGCAATGGCCTGAACACGGCGAACCTCTTCCCGGTCTGCAAAGCGCAATGCGACAGCATCCTCGTCGCGCAAGCCTACAGCCCGGAACTCAAGAGCGACCTTAATGACGCCTTCAAGAAGGTCTACACGGACCAGTTCAAAAAGGACCCGCCGCAGTTCGCCGCGCAGTCGTTCACGGGCATTCAGGTCTTTGTCGATGCGCTCAAGTCGCTCGACACCAAGAGTAAAATCGCGAATATGTCCATCGAGGATCTGCGTGTCGCGTTGAATAAAGAGGTACACGCCGGAACGTACAACACGCCGCTCGGCCAGATTTCCTTCGATCAGGACCGGGAACTGGTGCAAAAGGACTTCTACGTCGCCCAGATCAAGATGAACCCCGATGGCGTGACCGGCAAGTTCGTCTTCCTTTCGTAGTCAGAGTCGAACGATTCACTCCGCTGGTGGCGGACGAACGACAGCATTCCTCGCACGGTGGCCCCGCGTCAATCGTTAGGTGGGGCTGCCGCGCGGACAAGGATAGGCGAGGTTGACGCACTTCATTCAATCGCTCTTGAATGGTCTCTCGATCGGCAGCGTGTACGCCATCTTCGCGCTCGGCTACACGCTGGTTTTCTCGATCCTCGGCATCATCAACTTCGCGCACGGCGCGGTCTTCACAATCGGGGCATATTTTACGTATGTCTTCACCGGCGCGGCGTTCGGCTTCAATGGCGCCCTCGCCAACAAGGCGCTCCCATTTGGTCTCACCTTCATTCTCGCGATGATCGTCGGCAGTATCTGCGCGGGTCTCGTCTCAGTGTTGATCGAGCGATTGGCCTTCCGGCCATTGCGGCGGCGTGGGGCGGATCGGCTACTCTCGCTCGTTTCCAGTCTCGGCGTCGCGATTCTCGCGGTGAACCTGATCCAATACCTCGTTGGTGCGGAGATTTACACCTATAAGGACAAGATTACCGGCAACCTCCCGGTAGCCGTGAACTTCGGTGGCGACAATAACCCGATCCCGATCCGCACCGTGCAAATCGTCATCTTCGGCGTTTCTTGCGTGATCCTTGTCGCCCTGACGTTCCTCATCAATTACACCAAAATCGGCAAGGCGCTGCGCGCCGTCTCCGAAGATGCAACGACCGCCAGCCTGCTGGGGATCAACACCGACCGGCTGATTATGTTCACGTTCTTCCTCAGCGGCTTTCTCGGCGGCATGGCGGGCACGCTCGTCGGGTCGAGCGTGAGCATCGCCGGGCCGTACTTCGGCATCGCCTTCGGACTGAAAGGGTTGGCGGTCATCGTCCTCGGTGGCCTCGGCGACATCCCCGGCGCGGTCGTCGGTGGCCTTGCGCTCGGCTTGGCCGAGGCATTCGTGCCGTCGGACTACTCGGCGTACAAAGACGCGGTTGCCTTCGGCCTCCTGTTCGTCGTGCTCATGTTGCGCCCGCAAGGCATCCTTGGCCGGGTGCAGGTCCAGAAGGTCTGACGATATGGACTTTTTGCGCGCGCACAGCAACGTTATCGTTTCGATGCTCTTTGCCGCGATGCTCGGTTTGTCGCTTTATTTGCCGCTGATGGCGGGCCAGCTGTCGCTGGCAAGCCCCGGCTTTTACGCGTTGGGCGGCTATGTCGCAGCGATCTTTTCGACCAGGATTCACACCGTCGCGAGCGGCGCACATTTCCCAATCCCCTATCTTCTGCTGGAAATGCTCATTGCCGCGATCCTCTGCGCGATACTGGCGATTATCGTCGGGATACCGGCGCTGCGGCTGCGCGGTATCTATCTCGCACTTGCCACCGTGGCGTTTGTCGAAATTCTGCGCGTCGTCGCGCTGAACTTAAAAGTGACGGGCGGGGCGGTCGGCATCTTCAAAATTCCCCAACCCTTCGGCTCCACGCTCCAGTACCTGTGGATCGCGCTGCCGATGCTGGTCCTGGCGATGGCCTTCGTGTATCGCCTGGAGCAATCGCGTGTTGGCCGCGCGTTCACGGCAATCCGCGAAGACGAACTGGCCGCTGACGCGATGGGCATCGCACCGACGTACCACAAAGTGCTCGCCTTCACGATGGGCGCGATGATGGCCGGTATCGTCGGGGCGGTGAGCGCCCACTTCCTCAACACATGGAATACCCGCCAGGGCGACTTCAACGCGAGCATCACAGTGCTTGCGATTGTCCTGATCGGTGGCTCGCGGACGTACCTCGGCCCGGTCCTCGGCGGACTCGTCCTGACTGCACTGCCCGAAATCTTGCGCTCGATCGCCGACATCGGTGGCCTGCCGCACTGGCTGTCGCAGTTCCTCAAAGATGGCCGCTTGATTATCTTCGGTTTGTTATTGGTACTCGGGACGATCTTCTTCCCGCAAGGCCTCGTCACGCCGGACGCACTCGCGCGCCTCCGGCGCATAGTCGGTCGCCGCCCAGCCGCACCGACACCCGAAGAAGCGCGGAGCGCGCCATGACGACCGACAGCACGACGCAAACCCGTCAGGAACGTGCGGACGACGAGCGCGAGACGGTCCTCGATGCCATTGGGATGACGCGCCGATTCGGTGGCCTCGTCGCGGTTAACGATGTCTCCTTCGCCGTCGGCAACGGTGAAATCTTCGGTTTGATTGGCCCGAATGGTGCGGGCAAGACGACGCTCTTCAATTTGATGACTGGCCTGATCCCGCCGACGAGCGGCCATCTCATCTTTCGCGGCGCGGACATCACCGCCTTGCGACCGCATCAGGTGGCGGCGCGGGGCATCGCGCGGACCTTCCAGAACATCCGGCTCTTCGGCAACTTGTCGGCGCTGGAGAACGTGATGATCGCCCAGCACGTCCATACCCGCAGCGGCGTGATCGCCGGTGTGCTCGGTCTGCCCCCGGCCCCCGAAGAGCGCCGGGTAACGCGCAAAAAGGCGATGGAGTTGCTCGATTTGGTCGGCATGGCGGATCGCGCCGAGGCGAAGGCAGTCAATTTCGCGTACGGGGACCAGCGACGGCTGGAAATCGCCCGCGCGCTCGCACTCGAACCGCAGGTACTCCTCCTCGATGAACCGGCGGCGGGCATGAACCCGAATGAGAAACAGGCGCTCAGCGCCTTTATCCGCGCTGTCCGCGACCGATTCGACTTGACTGTGCTGCTGATCGAGCATCATGTGCCGCTCGTGATGGGGCTCTGCGACCGCGTTGCTGTGCTGAACTTCGGCAAACTGATCGCCCTCGGCACGCCGATGGCGGTACAAGGAGACCCGGCGGTGATCGAGGCGTATCTCGGCGATGCCGGATGAGTGATGTGGGTACGGATCGCGCACCGACCTCTTCCTCGCCTTCCCCACTTGCCGTGCCGGGGAATGGCGCGCGCCCGCTGCTCGAACTGAAGAATCTAACGGTCAACTACGGCGGTATTCAGGCATTGCGTGATGTTTCACTCACCATCAATGCGGGCGAGATCGTGACGCTGATCGGCGCAAATGGCGCCGGCAAGAGTACGACGCTGCGGACGATTTCGCGGCTGATCAACCCGCGTTCCGGTCAGATCTTCTACGACGGCAAGGAAATCAGTTCCGCACGGCCGGACGAGGTTGTGCGCCGAGGGATCGCACAGTGCCCGGAGGGTCGGCGCGTCCTCACCCGTTTCAGTGTGCTGGAAAACCTCGAACTGGGCGCGTACACCCGCGCCGACCGGGCGGAGATTCGCGCGGACATCGAGCGGCAGTTCAGCCTTTTCCCGATCCTCGGCGAACGGCGCAACCAACCGGCGGGAACGCTCAGCGGCGGTGAGCAGCAGATGCTCGCCATTGCCCGCGCGGTGATGAGTCGCCCGCGATTGCTGCTCCTCGACGAGCCGAGCCTCGGCCTCGCGCCGCTAATCGTGCGCGCGATCTTCGCGGTGATCCGCGATCTGCACGCGCAAGGTGTGACGATTCTACTCGTCGAGCAGAACGCGCATCTGGCGCTCCAGAGCGCCGATCGCGGCTATGTCCTCGAAGCGGGCCGTGTGACAATCGCCGGCCCGGCGTCAGCACTGGCGGAAGATGACCGCGTCCGGCGGGCGTATCTTGGCTAACTGCTTGCGGTCATGATGCGTGGTCGAATCACAGGGGTGCGCGCGTCGGTTCTTCGCCTAATGAGACCAGAAACGCCTCCGCCACGACGGGGTGAAATTGCGAGCCGCTGCCGCGACGGATCTCAGCGAGCGCCTGATGCCACGTCCGCGCGGCCTGGTACCGCTGCTCCGTAATCATCGTCGCGAACGCCTCGGAAACCGCCAGTATCGCCGCGCCAATCGGGATCGCGCTCCCCGCCAAACTATCGGGGTAGCCGTGGCCATCGTATCGCTCGTGATGATAGCGTACGAGTTCCGCGAAGGGCGCGAGCGGCGGGTGAACACCAACCATCGCCTCGCCAACCTCCGGGTGCGTCAGCATGTTCAACCGTTCGAGGGCGGTCATCGCGCCGGAGTGATCGCGGCTATCGAGCGGAATGGCGATCTTGCCGATATCGTGCAGCAGCGCGCCGCACGAGATTTGCCGGATAAGTTCGGGCGACAGATCGAGCGATTCACCAATCATCAGGGCGTAAAAGGAGACATCGGACGCATGCAACTGCTCGGCGCGATCCAATCGTTGCAGCAGTTGCCGGATTGCTGCGGAGACATTGCGGGGAATCGGTGGCCGACGACGTGCGCTTGATACGGTCATACCTGGTGTCGCTTCCCTTTGACATTCGGTGGATCAACGACGATGACAACGGCTCCTGAGGCATGATAACGCAGATGCAGTTCAAGAGTAATCCCCAAAATGATATTGTCCTCGCGGCGACAAAAAGCGATCCATTTGCCAAACAAAAACGGCAAAGCCCCGACTGATCTTTCGCTTCGCCGTTGCGCGTGTACCCAGCCTGCCGCCGCTGATTACTCAGTGGGACGACCCACTCCGCTTTGGTAGCCCGATCACCGCGTGGGCGCTGATCTACTTACCGCTGCGCCACTCCGCGAGGAGTGGGGCCACTGCCGCCCGGTCTGTTGCTACTCAACGACTCGGGACTTTACCGTGACCGTACACTAGCACCTCAGCGCAGAGTTGTCAATACATTCAGCAATTTCCGCATAGAACGGCGGCGCGTCGGTTGGCTCGCGATGTGCCATCGGTCACTGGCTTGACCACGGATCGTTCGTCGCGGCATTATTACGGGAGATCGCGATCAAAAGGAGGGCACGGTGTCGTTTTTCAACCGTTTGCGGGGTCAGTCCGGGAAATATCGAGATGGCGAGGCGTTCAAACATGCGGTGATGGAGTCGTACGGCTTCACTGAGGCCGCGCAACGGCTTCTCGCCGACACCCGCTTCACGGTGCGCAATCTCAACGCGCCGGACGGTGGCGGTTTCTGGTATGGGCCGGAAGAAAACCGGATCGAACTGTTCGGCATCCAGGCGGAGGCGGCAATCCACGAAATGGCGCACGCCTGGGCGGACCTCACCGGTTTCTACGACGAGTACAGCAAAGATTGGGATCGGTGGCCGACCTTGAATCGGACATTCCGCGCCGATGTGCGGCAGGCAGCGGAGGAGAAAGACCCACTCTATCCGCGCATCTCTTTCATCGCGGGAGAATACGAGTTCGGCAATCCGCAGACAGGCTTCCCGGGCATGTTCGAGAATGACTCAGAGCGGTTCGCGGGCCTCGCCTCAGGCGCGATGGCGGATCCGGCGAAAATGCCTCCGTACATCCGTCGCTGGTACACACACCTATTCAGCGGCCATGTCCATTCACTGCCCGGCAGTTGACAACCCAGATGATGACGTTTTTGTACACAAGTAGACAACAATCGTCATCAAGCCGTAACATAGATCGTCGGCGTCCGTTCTAACAAGTAGTACGCGGGTAATTTCGCCCCGCGTCGTGCAATCGGCGAGCGGCCACCGCTCCAGTGCGACCATCCACGTACTGCGCAAACCATTACGAAATTGCACGACTCGCGTCGCGCGAACGGGGACAACGATGCGGCACACTTTGCAAACCAAATTGCTCGCCTTCGGCGTGTGCTGCCTGTTGCTCACGGTCACTAGCAGCGCGATTCAGTTGCTCCAGTTTCGGGACATCGCGCGCGCATCCGACCGCATGCAATTCAGGTACGATCGCGCGCTCGACGATTCCGCCCGCCTGCGCGAAGAGGTCATTCGGCTCGTCGCGCGCATCAAGGATGTCTGGCTACGGGGCGGGAAGCCCGACAATGTTGACGCAGTGGACAGCCTCGTTCAGCAGAGTTGGCAGACGGTCAACAATCTGCGCGCGATGCTGGATACGGACCTCGACCTCACGCCTTCCATGCGCGATCAACTCCAGCAATACGACGCGTCAATGACGGATTACCGGAATAGTTATATCCTGGCCCTCGCGCAGTTCCGCGTCGAGACTACCCAGCCCGACGCCGCGAACGCCGATACGCGCGCCGACAACGCCCTAAAAGGCAAAGGCTTGAGCGCGTCGGGCCTCCTTGGAGGTTTCCAGGACGAGGTGCATCGCGCGACGGCACAGGTGCGTGCGGATCGGCGCGCCAGCATCAACACCGCGCGCGACGTCACCCTGATCGAGACCGGCGTGCTGCTCGCGTTCGTCGCGAGCGCTGGGCTGTGGCTCGTTCGCTCGCTCGGTCGCGGTATCGGCGATGTCGCGACCGCCGCCGCTGCATTGGGCCACGGCGTGCGCGGCGTCTCCGTGCCAATCCGCGGCAACGGTGAACTTGCCCAGTTGGGTCGCGCGTTCAATGCAATGGTCGCGGAACTGGACACGCAGGAGCAGCAACTCGAGGAACTGCGCCGCATTGCCGTCGCCCTGACGAGCGCCACGACCGAACAAGAAGTGTGCGAGATCGTTGTCAGCCGCCTCGCTGAAACCTTCGGCTACCATTATGTTTCGGTCTACCTCATCCGGCCCGATGATCCCAACAATCTGTATCTGGTCACGCAGCGCGGCTACACGACGGTGATTGACCCGATCCCGATCCCCGGTACGGTGACTGGTAGGGCGGTCCGTGACCGTCGCCCCACGCTCGTGCTTGACGCGGGCCAGGACGAGGATTTCGTCGCCGCCGAGCATCAGATCGTCTGCGAGGCATGCGCCCCCATCGTAACGCCCGGCCGCGTCCTCGGTGCGATCCTCCTCGAAGAGGAACGCGTCGGCAGCCTTTCCGATGCAGACCTCAATCTCATCACGACCCTCGCGAACAATGTTGCCGTCGCGCTGGAAAATGTACGACTGAATGTCGAGGCGCGGGCGCGCATCGCGAATCTGGCGAGCGCGAACCGCGACCTTGCGACCGTAACCGCTACGGGGACGCGCCTCGCCGCGACGCTCGATCTCGACACCGTGTTCGCGCTCGTCGCCGACGAGATTGGTCATGTCGTCGAGGCGCCGAATCTCAATGTCGCGTCGTATGCCGAAGGCGCGCACGAGGCCGCGCTGCATGTGGCGATCATCGGCGGCGAACGCCTCCCTCTTGGCGCAGTGTCGCTCGACACTTCGCTTTCCGGGTGGTTGATTCGCCACCGTTCGACCATCCATTTAGAGACTGCGGCAGATGTACGCGCGTTTTTCGCATCCAACCAGATCGCGATGACCAGCGATCCACCGGCATCGCTGTTCGGCGTACCACTCGTCGGCGGCGCCAGTGTTGTTGGCGCCCTCTCTATCGGCAGCCCGGCGCCTTATGCCTACACCGAGCAACAGTTGTCAGTCGTGCAAACCATCGCGGCGCAGGCAGCCATCGCGATCAACAATGCCATCCTGTATGCCCAGGTGCAGCAGCAGGTTGCCGAGATGCAGCGACTGAATGACGAATTGGCGGTCGCCAACGCGCTGAAGTCCGAGTTCCTCGCCACGATGAGCCATGAATTGCGTACACCACTCAACGCAATCATCGGCTTCTCCGAACTGCTCGCGGATGGCATCGTCACCGAAGCGGATGAGATCGAGGCGTGTCTGCATGACATCCTCAATAGCGGTCGGCACCTGCTCAGTCTCATCAACGACGTCCTCGATATCTCGAAGATCGAGGCGGGACGGATGGAGTTGCGGCCGGTCGTCTTCGATCTCCGGGAGGAACTGCAGGCAGTCGCACGCTCCGTCGCACCACTCATCGCTGTGCGGGGCCACACTTTCCTGACCGAGGAGACACCGGAGCCGGTATCGGTCTATGCCGACCGTCAGCGCGTGCGGCAGATTATCCTCAACCTCGTCTCCAATGCGATCAAGTTCACGCCGGATGGCGGGACGGTCACAATGCGTGGCGCATCCGCACCGGACGAACCCGGCATGGTCGCCTTTTCCGTGTGCGACACCGGCATCGGCATCAAGCGCGAGGACTTCCCCAAACTGTTCGAGAAATTCCGCCAACTCGACTCGTCGCACAACCGGCGCTACGAAGGGACGGGTCTCGGCCTCGCGCTCACCAAACAACTCGTCGAACTGAACCACGGCACCATTCACGTCCAGAGTGATTACGGCACTGGTAGCACGTTCTCGTTCACACTCCCAGCGGCGATTGGCGAGCGCCAGATGAGCGACACAACTGCCGCAGTCCCGATCTCGGCAGATTAGTGATTGCCCCACCCCGAACAAACCATACCGCCTCATGGTCTTGTTGAGCCTGTGGGAACGCTGTACACTACAAGCGTTGTGCGACGATGCACAGCACGCGGCGATGACGCTTCGGAGGTGGGTAGCACCATGCTTGGCAACTGGCTGTTTGTCGCGCTTGCACTCACGGTAGGATCCGCGCTCGGAATTGGCGTCATCGCACTCGGTAGTCTCCTGCGCCCGCAGCGACCCAACCGGATCAAACTGTCACCGTACGAAGGCGGCGTTCCCGGCGTCACAAGCCCGGTAAACCGGATCACGGCGCGCTACTACGTCGTCGCGATCCTCTTCGTCGTTTTCGATGTCGAAGCGATCTTCATCTACCCGTGGGCGGTGATCTTCAATTCCCTCGGCTGGTATGGCCTGATCGAGATGTTCCTGTTCATCGTCCTGCTGCTGCTGGGCTGGTTCTACGCGTGGAGAAAAGGAGCGTTCGAATGGGCCTAGAAGACCAGTTCGACAAGAACGTCATTATTACCAGCCTTGATTTCCTCGTGAACTGGGCGCGCCGCTCCTCGCTCTGGCCGCTCGGATTCGGCCTCGCCTGCTGCGCAATCGAGATGATCTCCGCCTCGATGCCGCGCTTTGATGTCGCGGAGCGATTCGGGATGCTTTTCCGCTCCTCACCGCGCCAGGCGGACTGCATGATCGTCGCGG
>JALYXG010000288.1 GCA_030947205.1 Chloroflexota bacterium | reverse complement strand
TCCCGTACCCGGATCGCCTCGCCCAGCAATCCGCCGCCGCGAACACCTGGCAATCCGCTCTCCCCGGCCTCGCCGATGAGTCCGACGCCGAACGCTGACTAGCGTTCGGCGTCGGCATGATACACTGGGGTTGCAGGAACGGAGGCGACCGATGTTCGATGCCAACGCGGTAAACTCGCCAGAACGAGACCCTGAGCGCGATGCGGAGCGGAACGATCCCTACAAAGGCTTGCGCTCTTCCGCCTCGTTGGAGGAACGTGCCCGCGCGCAAGGTGTGAAACCAATCGAAAGCACGGATGGTTTTGCCAAGTGACCGGAAGACGCCTTGGACGCATGGGAAGGGTTTGACGAATTTCTTGAAGAACTTCGGCATGGTACGGGCGATCTCCGGTCGTGGGTGCATCATGTGAACGCGAATGAGCGGAGGGATGCGATGTCAATTACTCATCCCGCAGATCGGGACGACGATACCGCACTCGATCCAAAGCGAGAAGGCGATTTGCCAGCATCAGGCAGCGGTGCCGAATTCTGGCGTTCGCTGACGTTTGAAGAGCTTGCGCGTGCCCAAGGCGTTCAGCCGGTGCGGAGACTGGAAGACATCATGGGCGGCTGGCCTGAAGGCGAGTGGGATGACGAAGAAGATTTCGATGTGATCCGCGCGCAGATGCGCGTTGATGAAATTGAAATCCTGAGAAAGAAACTCGCCGATCGTCCCCCGCCAGGTTTAAACCCCGACGACTACGAAACGTTCGAGCGCGAGCAGTGGGAGCAGGAAGTCGCGGCATGGGATCGGGAACAGAGCGGTGTATCCCGTGAAGATAAAGAAGCGTGAGCAATGTCGTCATTGATACGAATATCGCCTCATACATATTGAAGGGTGATACGCGAGCGGCAATGTATCGCGAACATCTTCGGGGCACGGTCGCTCTCTCATTTATGACAGTCGCGGAATTATATTACTGGGCAGACATCGCGCTTTGGGGTATCCGAAAACGCGCGGAGTTGCAAACTTTCCTGCAAGAGTATGCGATTCTCAGGAGCAATGAAGTAACCTGTCGCCTCTGGGCACGGATTAGGGCCAAATGCGCGCAACAAGGTCGTCCGATTTCGGTCCAGGATGCTTGGATCGCAGCTTGTACTATACAAGCAAATGCTGCGCTTGTCACGCACAATCGCAAGGATTTTGAAGCGGTGCCGGACCTCCGTATCATCTCAGAAAACGGCTGAATCGCGATGGGAATGCCCGATCGCGATCCCCCACTTCGTACGAGCGATTTTGCCTACAACCTGCCGCCTGAACTGATCGCGCAGGAGCCGCTGGCGGAGCGAGACGGCTCTCGCCTGCTCGTGCTGGACCGGTGGACGGGCAGGGTGACGCACGAGAGTTTCCGCAATCTTGGCGCGTATCTGCGGCCCGGCGATCTGCTTGTCATGAATGACTCGCGCGTCCGGCCCGCGCGGGTCTGGGCGGTGAAGCCCTCGGGCGGGCGGCTGGAATTGCTGATCCTCCGACCCACAGCGGACGGTACGTGGGAAACGCTCGTCAAGCCGGGTCGCCGCGCGCCCG
Organism: Chloroflexota bacterium; assembly: GCA_030947205.1. Taxonomy (GTDB): domain Bacteria; phylum Chloroflexota; class Chloroflexia; order Thermomicrobiales; family JALYUS01; genus JALYUS01. Next base: position 8,810 of record JALYXG010000288.1, on the reverse strand, counting down.
TCGGCACGACCTTCACGCTGACCGACCGCACCGGACACACCAGCGAGACGCCAGTGCGGGGCGAGGTACTGGCGAAAGAGCCGGACGGTGTGACGCGTATCCGCGTGGACGGCCCGCTCGACCCCGCCCTCGCGCGGCTTGGCGAAATGCCGCTGCCGCCCTACATCCACCGCCGCCTGCCGGACGCGGACGCCGATCGTTACCAGACGACGTATGCGCAGGTGACTGGCTCCGCCGCCGCCCCGACCGCCGGGTTGCACTTCACGCCCACGCTGCTCGATGCACTACGGGCGAACGGCGTGCGCACCGCGACGGTCACGCTCCATGTCGGTCTCGACACCTTCCGCCCGGTCACGGAGGAAGACCCAACTGCTCACCCGATGCATGCGGAGTGGTACACCGCCACCGCCGTCGCCGCCGCCGCGATCATGGCGACGAAGCGCGCCGGGGGCCACGTCGTCGCGGTCGGCACGACGAGCGTGCGTGTACTGGAAAGCGTCGCGGCCCAACCTGGCGGCTGGGAAGCGGCGACCGAACGCGGCGCGGAAGGGTGGACGCGCCTTTTCATCCGGCCCGGCTACGCCTTCCGCGCCGTGGACGCGCTAATCACGAATTTCCACCTGCCGCGCTCCACCTTGCTCATGCTCGTCAGCGCCTTCGCGGGCCGCGAGCGCGTCCTCGCCGCCTACGCCGAGGCGGTGCGGGAGCGATATCGCTTCTTTTCGTTCGGGGACGCATGCCTGATTCTTTGAACCACGAAGACACGAAGAGCGTGAAGATGGGAAGGAGATGACGAATTCTCTTTCTTTCCTCCTCTTTCCTTCGCGCTCTTCGTGTCTTCGTGGTTCAAGTCGTTTCTGGGAAATATTCCAGTGCCGTAACGTCGGCGCGCTTGTGGGCGGAAAGGTGGCCGGCAAAAGGGGCGCGGAAGGTACCGGAAGTGGGGGCAACCTCGCCGTAGTCGCGACCGACGGCGACGGTGATGTATTTCAGGCCGGGGATGTTGCCGTTGGTCGGGTCGAAGGGGTGCGCGACGAGTCGCCCCGCGTCGGTCGGATCGGGCAACAACACTTCGATCCAGGCGTGCGTGCCGCCCTCGCCGAGTAGGTGGCCGGAGACGTATCGCGCGGGCAGGCCACAAAGGCGGCAAAGGACGAGCATGATGTGGGCGTAGTCCTGGCAGACGCCGTGGCCCGCCGCCAGCGCGCCCGCCGCCGGGGTGCGCACGCCCGTCACGCCGTGCGCGTAAGACATCGCGCGGTGTACCCAGAGATTGATCCGTTCCGCGAGAGCCAAGCCGTCGCCGTTTTCGCCCTGGAGTGTCGCCGCTACGGTGCGGAGCGCGTCATCGGGCATCGTCAGCGGCGTTGATTCGAGGAACGCACTGCGCAGGCCTGGTTCGCGCAGAATCACCGGATCGGCTGCGGCGTCGCGCTCGACGACGATCCACGCAGTAAATTCGATCTCCCGCTCGACATGCGCGACGAAGAGGCTGAGGATGAGATTGCCGAATTCATCCTCGGCGCGCTCGATCTCGTACGAGGGCGCGGAAACTTCCAATTTGTACGTCACGAGCCGCTGCCCGCCGTATCGCTCCGGCGGGACGATCATCAGCCGCTGGCGGAGGTCGTGAATCGCGCCCGGATAGGCGTAGTGCAATCGCTGATGGATGAGATACGCCGTCTTGCGGACATTCGCCCATTCGACGCCGCGATGGTCAATGATATCGAGCGACCCGATCTGTGTATCAATCGTGTCGTGCGGCAATCGTGCCCCCATCCGTTTCGACTGCGGTCGTCGCATCCTCGATTGGCCCGTATTCTGTCTCGTCCGTGACGACGTCCGACCAGACGGTCATCTGGCGGAAGTTCGCCGCGCCGTATGTCGTGACCATCGCGACATCCACTGCGTCCCGCCCGCGCCCAATCGGGATGCGGCCGATGCGCGGTGTGTTGAAGCGCGCGTCGAACGTCCACCAGCGACCACCGAGATAGACCTCGAACCAGGCGTGGAAGTCCATCGCCGGGTAGGGTGGCGGAATGCCGATGTCCGGCATGTACCCGAAGACATAGCGCGCCGGGATGTTGAGTGCGCGGCAGAAGGTGACGCCGAGGTGCGCGAAATCCCGGCAGATGCCACCGCGCGCCTCGTAGACATCCACGGCGGTCGTCAATCCCGTACTCTTGAGGCCGTACACGATGTTGTCGTGAATCCAGTCGCAGACCGCCTGTACGCGCGCCCAGCCCATCTCTGAGCCGCCAAACAACTCCCACGCCGTATTCGAGAGCGCGTCCGACAGGCAGTACCGGCTCGGCAGCGTGAAAATGACGACATCGTCCGGCAAATCCTCGACCGAGTGCTGGATGGCGGAGGAGTCCACCTCGTCCGGGTCACCGGAAATCTCCACGACCGCGTCGTAGATCAGCGCGGAGGGGCCAACGGGTAGCGTCAGCCGCTGGCAGCGGTTGTGGTAGAGGTCATAATAGTCGTGTGCCGGTACGTCCGGTTGCGGCCTCCACGTTTCGTGGAGGATGCGGTGCGGATCGTCGTCCCGCGCCTTCACCAATAGCACCGTTGGCGCCGGCCACGTCGCCTCGTAGAGAAACTCACATCCGACACGGACGCGCATCATTCGCCCCACTCTCATCACTCATCCAACTGTCGGGCAGCATAGCGCACCAACGATGTACACGAGAAGTACCTCTTGCACAATACCCTGTCAGAAACGTCATGCAAACGCACGAAAGACCAACGGATGCCGCCGGCTTCCGTATAGCTAAGTCAAGATGTCCGTAACTGGAATGGCGAGTGCGGGGAGGACAATCGAGGCGAGCGATTCACCGGGCCGGGCGGACGCGACGAGGCGGTACGAACCGCCGCGCGGATCGGTGTGCCGTTCGACCGTTTCAGCGGCGAGATCAATGATCCACGCCTCCGCGATGCCTGCTGCGGCGTAGAGCGGCAGTTTCGTGCCTCGGTCGTGAGCGAGGGTCGAATCGGAGACTTCGATGACGAGCAGGATATCTGCGACGGTCGGCAGGGAAGTAGCATACGAACGGCGACGCAGGACCGTGAGGTCGGGCTGCGGCATGGTAGCGTCGTCCATCTGAATGGGATTCTGCGCGCTGATCGCCGTATCACGGCCGACGGTGTTGTGCAAGAGTTCATCCAGGGCAATCATACAGGCGACGTGCCGAGCGCCGATGGGACTCATGTATAGAATCTCCCCCGCGAGTAATTCGACCCGCTCATTCTCGGTGAGGATGCCAATTTCGGCCATGCGCTGATACTCCGCGATGGTGAATCGGCGACGAGTCGCCTCGGTCTTCTCGGTCGTCGTTGCTGCAATCGTTTGCGTCGCCATTTGTGTCCCCTCCCACGCCGCGCAGCGAATGGCACCCGACGATGAGAAGTATAGCCTTTCTCGTGGATGAAAGGTTGCACCGTGCTGGAGCGCAGGCTGGACAGCCTGCGCTACCGAAAGAGGCGACCCGCAGGCCGCCTCTCGCACCGTCACATGTGAAACGATCAGGCGTGGACGAGGGGCGTGTCCACGAGATTCTCTCCGACGAACCAGACCTGCATCTGGTTGGTGCGCAACACGTCGCCCATCAGCATGTCGTTCGTGCCCCAGTCCTTGTTTTCTTCGGTCTGGTCAATCGCTTCGTTCACCTCGTTGCAGATCGCCTCATGCGCTTCGAGGAGACGGGAGATGACGACCGGCACTTCTTCGACACCGTCCGGCGGGTTCTCGATTTTGGAAAGACGGGCGACGGCAGCGGGCATACCGGTCGCGACGCCACCGAGCATCTGAATGCGCTCGGCAATCATGTCCACCAATTCCAATTGCTCCTCGGCATGCTTATCGAACAGGAGATGCAACTGATAGAAGGTGTGCCCCTTCACCTGCCAGTGCGCCTTTTTGTAGAGGCTGTACAGGGTGATCGTGTCGGCGAGCAACTGGTTGAGCGTCGCGCAGTTCGCCTGTCGCGCCGCAGTGGGGACGCCGACCGGCATCGCCGTCACCGTACCGTATCGCTGAATCTCACGCCCCCGCTGGTGCATGACCGGCGTCGCTTCCTTGCCGTCCGTGCCATTCATGCCTTTCTTGCCGGGCGCCTTCATTTTCGTTGTGCTCATCGCTGATAATCCTTTCCATAGATGCGATGCCAAACAGCGGCATCGCACGAGTAACGATGCGGATACCAACAGAGTCCTTCGCACATCCGGTGCCACAAAATGAGCAAGTTCACAGCGATCGAACACTGGCGGCGAACGGGAAGGACCTGCATCGGGTGAACGGCGATTGACACGCCATGTGGCGTACGGTATCGTGGCCGCGTTAGTAGTGAAACATGCTTTCAGCAACATATTCACCGTGAATCTGTGGAGGCCCGACGCGGTATGCCTACGTCCACCGGACTCGATTCCTGGCACCGCGCCAGTGGCCTGCTCGACATGCTGGGCGCGTCGCATGAGGCGCTCGGTGTCAGCGCCCTGAGCGAGCAGTTGCAGTTGCCGCGAAGCACCGTCGCGCGCTATCTGAGTGTCCTGCACGAACTCGGTTTCGTGCAGCAATCGCCGGACGATCAGCGCTACCGGCTCGGCCCGAAACTCTACCTCCTTGGGCGCGCAGTGCCGCTCGACGCGCTGGTGCGCGACGCCGCCCGCCCGCATCTCCTCGCGCTCACCGAGACGATGGGGGAGACGACGATTCTCACGATCGCGGATGGCGCGACAGCCCTTTGTGTTGAGAAGATCGAAAGCCCGCACGCGATGCGCCTGACCGCCCGGATCGGCGAGCGCGTGCCGCTCCATTGTGGCTCCTCGCCGCGCTGCCTACTCGCCTATCTGTCGGAGGCGGAGCGCGCGGCGTATCTGGCGCGACCACTCCCGTCATTTTCCCCAAACACAATCACCGACCCTGACGCGTTGCGCCGTGCCATTGCCGAGACGCGCGCCGTGGGGTACGTCGTCTCGCGCTCGGAGATTGACGATGGGATGGTCAGCGTCGCAGCGCCAATCGGGGATGGCTGCGGCAGTGTGATTGCCGCCGTCAGCATGGCCGGCCCGGCGATCCGGCTCCCCGATGCGCGGCTGCCCGACGTGATCGCTGCGGTGCGTGCGACAGCGGCAGCGATCAGCGCGGCATGGCGGGCGATTAGTACGGGACAGGATAGGAACGAGCGCCATCACGCGGTTGGCGAGGGAAGTGTCCGCCGGGAGAATGCGGGAAACCCCTCAGGACAGGTATGGACGGCATCACCGTAGGTGAAGAGGAGGTTTTGCACCATGGCATCGGAGAACCAGGCACAATGCGCCCGATTGACGCGGCGGCAGATGCTCGCCGGGATGAGCGCCATCGGCGCGGCGACCGCGCTCGCCGCCTGTGGTGGCAGCACGGCGGCGCCGACCGCAACGACCGCCGCGCAGGGGACGACCGCGCCGAAGATCGTCGGCACGCCGAACCCCACCGCCGTCCCGCAGGTCGGGGCGACGACTGCCGCACCAACCACGGCTGCGGCATCGTCCGCGAGTGGCGCGCCAACGACCGCTGCGGCGGCGCAACCGACGACGGGCGCGGCTTCCGCCGTCGCACCGGCGGTCGCGGGGACCAAGGGCGGCACGATCAAGTTTCCCCTCGGGTCGGACGGCCCCTTGAACCCGATTGTCGTGCCCGGCAACCTCGCCAGTATCTTCACGAACAAGGTCGTTTTTAACGGCCTGATCCGCTTCAACGCGAAGACGCTCAACCCCGAGGGCGACCTTGCCGAGAAGTGGGAAGTCGCGCCGGATGGCAAGGCGATCACCTTCACGCTCCGCCAGGGTGTCAAGTGGCACGACGGCCAGCCCTTCACGGCGGACGATGTCAAGTTCACCTTCGACACGATGCTCGACCCGAAGGTCAACGCGCGCTTCCGCTCCAACATCAAGGGCGTCACCGAGGCCGTCGTCAACAGCCCGATGTCCGTGACGCTCAAACTGACGAATCCGCTTCCGTCGCTGCCGATCCAACTCGGCTACAACATCCACATGATCCCGAAGCACATTTTACAGGGGCAGGACATCAACGCACCCAAAGACTTCCTTGCCAAGCCAATCGGTACCGGCCCGTTCAAGTTCGTCGAGGCGACGCCGGGCAGCACGATGACCGTCGAGCGGTACGACAACTTCCATTTCGGTGCGCCGCTGCTGGATCGCATTACTTTCAAGGTGACGCCGGACATCAACGCGCAGTTGGCGCAACTGAAGACGGGCGAACTCGACTTCATGCTGATGGAGCCGGATCAGGCGGCGACGGTCAAGAGCGACGCCAATATTGTCATCCAGAACGCCTCGCAGGTGAACTACTACTTCGCTGCCTACAACAATGAGCGCCCGCTCTTCAAAGACAAGATGGTCCGCCAGGCGCTGACGATGTCGCTCGACCGGCAGGCAATCGTCAAGGACGTGCTCGGCGGCGCGGGGCAAGTGGCGAATGGGCCGATCAACCCGCTGCTCTCGTGGGCGTACACCGACGATGTGAAGAAACTCGCCTACGACCCGAAAGCCGCCGCCGCGCAACTTGATGCCGCCGGCTGGAAGGTCGGTTCGGGCGGCATCCGCGAGAAGGACGGCCAGAAGTTCTCCTTCGAATTGCTCGTGGACAAGGGCAACACAACCCGCGAGTCGGTCGCGCAGATCGCGCAGCAGGCGTGGAAGGCGGTCGGCATTGACGCGAAGATCAATGTGATGGAGTTCAACGCGGCGGTGGCGAAGTTCATCGCGGGGGATTTCGACTCAATCGTCAACTGGTACATCACCCCGCCGGACCCGGATGTCTTCGCGTGGTACAGCACGGGTGGCACGTCCAACCAGTGGCGCTACTCGAACCCGCAGGTGGACGATTTGCTGACGAAAGCGCGCTCCGAACTCGATCAGACCAAGGCGGGCGCATTGTACAAGCAGTTCCTCGGCATTATCGCGGAGGATGAGCCGATCACCTTCCTGTATTACCCGCAGGAGATTCGTGGCCTTCGCAGCCGCCTCCAGAACGTCCCTGCCGTCGGCATTCGGGACGCGATTGTCTACGCGTATCAGTGGTCCATTAAGCAATAAGGGAGGACCAAGGACTAAGGACTAAGGACTAAGCAGGGCCGATCTCCACTTAGTCCTTAGTCCTTAGTCCTTAGTCCTTCCCCGGAGGGGGAATGACCGCCTATCTCATCCGGCGGATCGGGCAGTCGGTGGTTTTGCTTCTGCTCGTGACCGTCGTGACGTTTCTGCTCATTCATAAGGCGCCGGGCGGGCCGAGCATTTTGCTCAGCCCGGACACGCCGCGCGATCAGCAGCAGCAGATCGCGCAGAACCTCGGCCTCAACGATCCCCTGCCGGTGCAGTACGCGCGGTGGTTTACGGGGCTGGTGCGGCTCGATCTCGGCGTCTCCTACACGCAGCAGCGGGATGTCACGGCGGTGATCCGCACGCGGCTCCCGGCAACGCTGACGCTGGCGGGGTTGTCTTTTCTGTTTGCTCTCCTTGTCGCGATCCCGCTGGGAGTGCTGGCAGCGGTGCGGCGCAACAGCATCTTCGACCATCTCGCCGCGTTTATCAGCCTGTTCGGCGTGGCGGTGCCCGTCTTCTGGTACGGGCTGCTGTTGATTATTCTCTGCTCTGTCTGGCTGCACCTCCTGCCCTCCGGTGGGCTGGCAGATGATGTGACGCGCTTCGATCCGCTCGACCGGGCGAGGCACCTCATTATGCCGACCCTCGTGCTCAGCACGACGGCGATGGCGCAGTTCACACGGTACATGCGTTCGAGCATGGTGACGGTCCTGCAGGACGATTATGTCCGTACTGCCCGTGCAAAGGGGCTGAAGGAGCGTATCGTCCTTTCCCGGCACGCGTTGCGGAACGCGCTCATCCCGGTCGTGACGATCATCGGCGTCGTCATCCCCCGGCTGATCGGCGGGGCGGCGATCACCGAGAATGTCTTTTCCTATCCGGGGATGGGCAGCCTCGCCGTGGACTCGGCCCGCCAGCGCGATTACCCGGTCGTGATGGGCGTGACGCTGCTCGTCGGCTTCGTGGTCATTCTTGGCAACCTCCTGACGGACCTGCTGTACGGTTGGATTGATCCGCGCATCCGGCTCGGCGGCGCGGGCGAAACGCGGGGAGGCTGAGATGGTTTCGGAGCCGAACGCGGCGATCACCGGCGTCGCCCCCCTCGCGCTCGGCGACCAACGGCAGGCACGCGGGCGGAACGAGTGGCGCGATGGCCTGCGCGTCATCGTGCGCAACCGTGTCGCCTTCGCCGCGCTGCTTTTCCTTGTCGGTATCCATCTGCTCGCCATCGCCGCGCCGCTAATCGCACCGCGCGACCCGGAGCAGATCACGATCAGCAAGCGGTTTCAGCGCCCCGGCGACGGCTACGCCCTCGGCACCGACGAGAACGGCCGCGATGTCCTTTCCCGCCTGATCTACGGAGCGCGCATCTCGCTCCTGGTCGGCAGCCTTTCCGTTGTTATCTCCGTCGTGATCGGCACGCTGGCGGGCGCGGTCGCGGGCTATCGCGGCGGCGTAGTGGACAGCCTCATCATGCGCTTCACGGACGGGATGCTGGCGATTCCGACCTTTTTCCTCGTCCTGATTACCGTGACGGTCTTCGGGTCGTCCGTCCGCAACCTGATCCTCGTCATCGCCTTCACCAGTTGGATGGTGATCGCGCGCGTCGTCCGCAGCGAGGTGCTGCGGGCGGCGCAGATGGATTACGTCCTCGCGGCGCGGTCGCTCGGTGTGCCGCCGATGCGCGTGCTGTTGCGGCATCTCCT
>JALYXG010000274.1 GCA_030947205.1 Chloroflexota bacterium | reverse complement strand
GCGGACGCGACGCCGCATGTCCATTTTGTCGGGCGGCTGGCGACGTACAAGTACTACAATATGGATCAGGTCGTCGGGCAGGCGCTCGCGCTATTCGACCGGATCGCCGCGACGCAGCGCGATGTACTCGTCGGGATCGAGGCGGCACCGACATGGCGAACGACCCCACCGCGCCCCGCAGCGGCGCTGACCACGGATGGCATCTATCGCGCGCCGTCCGCGATTGGCGCACCGCCGGCCGACGGCGAACAGTGAGGCAATCACCCCGGTCGCCATTGGAAGTCTGGGGAGGTATCGAATCCACCGTCAACCGCGTGGAGGATGCCTACTTCGACCAGATGGAATGGAACGGTCACGCCACCCGTATCGGCGATCTCGATCTGATCGCCGCGCTTGGCGTCAGCGCGGTGCGCTACCCGATCCTCTGGGAGCGCACCGCGCCAACTGGCATCGTGGATGCGGACTGGACGTGGCCGGACGAACGGCTGAATCGCCTCCGCGCGCTCGGCATCCGCCCGATTGTCGGCCTCGTCCACCACGGCAGTGGGCCGCGCCACACGAACCTGCTTGACCCCGCCTTCCCCGAACAACTCGCAGAGTACGCGGGGGCCGTCGCGGCGCGCTACCCGTGGGTGATGGACTACACGCCGGTCAACGAGCCGCTGACGACAGCCCGGTTCAGCGGACTATACGGCTACTGGTACCCGCACGGGCACGACGCGGCGACGTTTTATCGCATCCTGATTAACGAGTGCCGCGCCGTGATTCTCGCGATGCGGGCGATCCGGGCCGTCAATCCCGCTGCCCGGCTGATCCAGACGGAAGACCTCGGCAAGACATTCAGCACCGGCCTGCTTCAGTATCAGGCGGACTTCGAGAACGAGCGGCGCTGGCTCAGTTACGATCTGCTCTGTGGCCGCATCGAGTACAACGGCGCGTGGGAGCACATGCGCCATAGCGGCATCGGTAATGCCGAACTCGACTGGTTCGGCGAGAACGCTTGTGTGCCGGACATCGTCGGCATCAACTACTACATCACGAGCGAGCGGTTCCTCGACGAGGATGTAGAAACCTACCCGGCCCGGACACACGGCGGGAACGGGCAGGATCGCTACGCCGATGTCGAGGCGGTGCGCGTCCGCCGCAAGGGGATCGCCGGGCCGGACGAACTGCTCTACGACGCCTGGGATCGCTATAAACGACCGATCGCGATCACCGAAGCGCACCTCGGCGGCGAGCCGGAGGAGCAGTTGCGCTGGCTACAGGAACTCTGGGAAACCGCGCGGAACCTTTGGCGCATCGGCGTTGATCTGCGCGCCGTAACCGTCTGGTCGCTCTTCGGCGCGCACAACTGGCACACGCTCGTCACGCGCGATGAAGGCCACTACGAACCGGGCGTCTTCGATGTCCGCACCACCCCGCCGCAGCCAACGATCCTCGCGCCGATGGTCCGCGCGATGGCGACGGGCGAGCCGTACGATCACCCCGCGCTCGCCACGCCCGGATGGTGGCGGCGACCGGAACGGCTCCTGTATCCGCCCAAATAGTGCAGGAGCGCCGAACGGTTGACCATCGTCCGGTGGATGCCTACACTCCGTGTACTGACCACCGGCCCGGCGCGCGATCGTTGCCGTCGAGCATTTCGAGAGCAGGAACAGCCGCCGCATGACGAAACCGCACATCGCCGATCACGCCTACCCCCGCCCACAACTCGTCCGCGACGCGTGGATTTCGCTCAATGGCCCGTGGGACTTCGCTTCTGAACAAACCGCACGCTGGCGCACACCATCAGAGGTGCGTTGGGGCACGACAATCACGGTACCATTCGCGCCGGAAACGCCCGCCAGCGGCGTGGACGACACCGATTTTCACGCCGTCTGCTGGTATCGGCGCACCTTTGCCCGCCCCGCGCTCGGACCCGACACACGCCTGATCCTCCATTTCGGCGCGGTGGACTATGCCGCGACCGTCTGGGTGAATGGGACGATCGCCACACGACACGAGGGCGGCTATACGCCGTTCAGCGCGGACATCACCGATTATCTGACTCCGGACGACATGCAGACCGTCATCGTGCGCGCCGACGACGATCCGCATGACCTCGCCAAGCCACGCGGCAAGCAGGACTGGCAGCGTGAGCCGCACGCGATCTGGTATCCGCGCACTTCCGGCATCTGGCAGACAGTCTGGCTCGAAGTCGTCCCCGCCACCGCGATTCGGAATATCACCTGGCTCCCGAACCTCGGCCGCTGGGAGATCGCTCTGGAAGCGACGATCACCGGGCCGCTCCGCGATGGCCTGCGGTTGCAGGTGACGCTGCACGCCGGGGGGAAACTGCTCGCCGACGATAACTACGCGGTGCTCGGCGGCGATGTCACCCGCCGCATCGCGCTCGCCGACCCCGGCATTGACGACTACCGCAACGAATTACTCTGGAGCCCCGAGCGCCCGACGCTGATTGACGCGGAGCTGCGGCTCTGGGACGGGCAGGGCGCTCTCCTCGACCACGCGCGCAGTTACACCGCCCTGCGCTCCGCAATGGTGCAAGGTGACCGGTTCATGCTCAATGGACGACCGTTCCCGCTGCGGATGGTGCTCGATCAGGGATATTGGCCGGAAAGCGGCCTCACCGCGCCGGACGACGCAGCGCTCCGGCAGGATGTCGAACTGGCGAAGGCGATGGGATTCAACGGCGTCCGCAAGCATCAGAAGATCGAAGACCCGCGCTACCTCTACTGGGCGGACCGGCTCGGCCTGCTCGTCTGGGAGGAGATGCCGAGCGCGTACCGCTTCACGAGGGATTCAGTCGAGCGCGTTGTCCGCGATTGGCTGGCGGCGATAGACCGCGATCTCAGCCACCCGTGTATCATCGCCTGGGTGCCATTCAACGAGTCGTGGGGCGTGCCGGATTTGCCGAATATCGCGTCGCAGCGCGATTACGTCCGGACGCTGTATTACCTGACGAAGACGATGGACCCCGATCGTCCGGTGATCGGCAATGACGGCTGGGAAAGCGTCGCGACGGACATCATCGCCATCCACGACTACGACGACAGTCTGGAACGGATGGCGCGCCGCTATTCGTCACCCGAAGTGATCCCGAACCTCTTCAAGAACGCCCTGCCCGCCGGTCGGCTCGTCTCGCTCGCCACCGATCAGCAGAAGAATCAGCCGATCATGCTGACCGAGTTCGGCGGCCTCACCTTGTCGCGCGACCCCGGTGCGTGGGGGTATTCGCGCGTCGGGAGCAGCGAGGAGTTCGCCGAGCGGTATGCGCACCTGCTCGCGGTCGTCCGCTCCACCTCGCTCTTCGCGGGCTTTTGCTACACGCAGTTCGCGGACACCTATCAGGAGACGAACGGCCTGCTCTACGCAGACCGGACGCCGAAGTTCCCCATCGAGAAAATTCGCGAAGCCACGAGCGGCCCGCTCCGCTGAGGTAGCGTAGGCTTATGAAGCTTACCAACTTAATCCGGTAACGATTTGGTGGCACAGGTTTGTAACCTGTGCGCCTGGCAGGTTGAAAACCTGCCCCACCCGATTACCTGGTTAAGTTGGTAAGCTTCATAAGCCTGCGTCCCGCTCGCAGGCTGAAGCCTACACTACCAATGCGTGTCGTTTCTCCGACGTGCGATGCGGTGTGTGCGATAATCGCAATCATTGCCTGGCCGCGTATCGAGGAGGAAGTACCGTATGGCAACGAATATCGAGGACATGACGATCACCGCTGTCGAAAGCCTCACCTTCACCTATCGCTCGCACACCGGGCGCGACGACGAGGGGCATGGGCACCCGGCGCCCGAACACGAGGCGACGCAACGCCTGACGCGCATTCGGACGAGCGCGGGCGTTGACGGCTACTGCTTCGGCGGCTCGGAAGCGACGACCGAGGTGACGCGGCGCTACATCGTCGGCATGGACCCGCTTCATCGGGAGGCAATCTGGTACAAATTGCTGCAAGGGCAGCGCTTGGAGCGGCGCGCGCTGGACGACCGCAACCTTGCCGCGATTGACTGCGCCTTGTGGGACTTCGCCGGCCACCTGACGGACCTGCCGGTCTACAAACTACTTGGCGCGGCGCGCGAGAAGGTGCCTGCCTACGCCAGCACGATGTGCGGCGACGACATCCCCGGTGGCCTCGACACGCCCGAGGCGTACGGCGAATTCGCAAAGGCGTGCAAGGCGCGAGGCTACCCCGCCTTCAAACTGCACACCTGGATGTCGCCGCACGGCCCCGATCTCAAGCGGGACATCGCCGCCTGTGCGGCGGTGCGCGACGCGGTCGGCCCCGAGATCAAACTGATGCTCGACCCGCACCACGACTACACGCGCGAGGAAGCGCTCTACCTCGGTCGTGCGCTGGAGGAACTGGATTACTACTGGATGGAGGAGCCGATGAACGAGCACAGCACCTCCTCGTTCGTCTGGCTGACCGAGAACCTGACGAAACTGCAAATCTGCGGCCCGGAGACGGCGCACGGGCAGATGTACACCCGCGCGGAGTGGATCGTGCGCGGCGCGTCGGACATCTCGCGCGTCGGCGTCTTCGATGTCGGCGGCATCACGCCCGCGATGAAGACGGTGCATCTCTGCGAATCATTCCGCGTCCGCTGCGAGATCCACGGTGGCGGCGCACCGAACCTCCAACTGCTCGGCGCGATGGCGATCCC
>JALYXG010000252.1 GCA_030947205.1 Chloroflexota bacterium | reverse complement strand
GGCGTAGGGAACGGCGGCGGCGGCGAGCCGCGAGCCGTCGAGTGGGACGAGGATGTGGCGACTGCCCCGTTCGTCCGATCCCTCGTCGTAGGCCTTCGCGCCCTGCAAGGTGCGCACTTCCCGCTCGGTGTCGAGCCCCGGGGTCCGCGCCGCGAGATTCGGCAGGCGTCCCGCTTGCTCATCCTTTTTCACGCTGTCCATCGAATCGGCGGTCATGTTCATCCTCTCCTCCTTGCGCACGGTGTGCGCTCCTCACTATTATCGACGAAGCAGACCGATTGATCTCGTGGAGATCGCGCAATTCATCTCCAGAAAGGCGTCGCACCGTGCACCGCAATGCGTCAAAGCCGTGACAATCGCGGCAGCCCCTCCTCCGCGTTAGGTGACGACGAGGGCGGTGACCATGCCGAACATGCCCATCTCGCTTTCGGCGTGCGACAGGATGTGGCAGTGGAACGCCCACGCCCCCACCTCGGTGCACTCGACGATCGCATCAATCCGCTGCCCCGGCGCGACGTTCACCGTGTCGCACTTGTACGGCGGGTTCACATACCCGTCCTGCGCGACAATCGTCATCGGCATGCCGTGCAGGTGCATCGGGTGGATCATCAGCCCCTCGTTCATGAACCGCACCAACAGCTTCTCCCCCTTGGTCGCCGTCACGACCTCCGTGCCCGGAAAGCCCTTGCCATTGAGCGTGTAGCCCAGCGGCCCGTCGCCGAGGATCATCGTGTATTCCTTGTCGAATGCCGGGTACGCGCTCCTGTCCTTCGGCTCGATGATGAACGCGCCGAGCAACCCCTTGGTCACCTGAAACGCGCTGTTCAGGTGCGAGTGGTACATGTGCGAGCCGGGGTTGCGCGCCACGAAGTCGTAGATGAACAGCTCACCGGGGTTGACCGGCGGCTGGGTGATGAAGGGCACGCCGTCCATCGCGTTGGGGATCAGCAGGCCGTGGAAGTGAATCGCCGTCGCCTCGTCGCCGAGGTCATTCTGCAGCCGGATGCGCACCTTGTCGCCCTCGGTGACGCGAATCTCGGGGCCGGGGACGACGCCGTTGTAGGTGTACGCCTCGACCATCTGACCGGGTGTCACCTCCCACTGCACCTTTTTGGCGGTGACCGCGAAGACCTTGATGCCGTCCTGGAGGGTGAAGGGCATCGGCGCGCTGCGGACGGTCTTCGGCTGGGCGAGAAAGGTCTTGACGCCGGTCTCGTGCATCTGGTTCATCAGCTTCCAGTCCTTGGCGGGCGTCGCGGTTCCGGCGGGTGCGGAGCCGACGCGCTGGGTGCCCGTCATGTGATCCATTGACGCCACGGCCGATCCGCTCGCTGCCGGTGTCGCGCTGGAACCGCTCGCGGCGCTGTTCAGCGCGGGTGCAGGGGCATTGCCGCCATTGCGCGCCGTGTTGGTTGCGTAGGGGCTGTTCTGGAGTTCGCTGACCTGATTGCCGCAGGCGATCAGCACCCCGACCCCGCCCGCACCGACCGCACCGGCAAGGAATCGTCGTCGGGAAAGACCCGCGTACTGCTTTGCCATCGTGTATCACTCCTCTCGGGTAAATCGCCGCATCGCCATTTGTGGAAGCAGGGCAGCATTGCCCCGCCCCTGGTACCGCCAGTGTAGGACGCGCGGCGTGACATGCCCGTCACAGCGCGCGTCGGCGTGACAAAACCGTTGAAAAACCGCCCCTCTCCCTGCCCGTTCCTCGCACGCGGGAGACCTGCCCGTTCCTCGCACGCGGGAGATGAGAGGTCGGGTGGAAACCAGGAAACAACGCCCTCACCCGCTCCCCGCTGTCCTGGATTGACACGGTTTTGTGACATTCGTAGTGCGGCTGTCGCGCTGCTGTGACGGTTCCACGACTACCCTGTCGGCAGTAGAACGGTCATGGCGCACCGATACGCGCGGCCACCGCGATCTTCGACCGCGCAGACCTGCCCACGAATGAACTCGGGAATGAACGGGCTGCGCAACTACTATGAGGAGGATCAGATGTTCACGCGAATCGTCGTCCCGCTCGACAAGGCGGACCCTGCGTCCGCCGCACTCTCGACCGCCCGCGCACTTGCCGCGCGCACCGGGGCGGCGCTCGCCCTGTTGCATGTCATTAATCATCGCTACCCGAGCACCGATCTTGCCGATGAGCAGCGGCAGATCGCGCGGCGATGGCTGCGCGAGGAAGCGGGCGCGCTGCCGCACGATGCCGCCGCACCGGCGATTATCGCGATCCGCGACGGGACCCCCGCCGAGGAGATCCGTATCTACGCGGACGAGATCGAGGCCGACCTCATCTGTATGGCGACGCACGCGCGGGCGGGCATCGGCCGGATCGTCCTCGGCAGCGTCGCCGAGCGAGTCGTCCAGGATGCCCACCTGCCAGTGCTGCTTGTCCGGCAGGAGGTGGCGACGCCCGACATCCCACTCGGCGCGCCCGTCGTTGTCCCGCTGGATGGATCGCCACGGTCGGAAGCGGCATTGCCGTATGCGGTCGCCCTGGCGAAGCGGCTGGGCGCGCCGCTCACGCTCGTGCGGGTCTGGGATGTCATCACGCCGACGATCGTCGGCCCCTACGCGATGCCGATGGATCCGCAGACGTTCGAAGAGGTGGAAGAAGCGACGGAGGGGGCCGCCATCGCGTACCTCACCAACGTCGCCGCGCGGCTGGCGAGTGACATTGCCGCCCGGACGGTCAGCCTGCACGGCAATGCCGCCGAGCAACTGGCCGTGTATCTGCACAAGGAACGGCCCGGCTTCGTTGTGATGGGAACGCACGGGCGTGGCAGCGTGCCGCGTTGGGTACTGGGCAGCGTGGCAATGGAGTTGGTGCGCGCCACCGTTGGCCCGGTCTTGCTGATCGGCGATGCCTGCGCCCGCGCCACCGAGCAGGCGACCGCGCTCGCGGAGCACGCGGGGGCGCACTGAACCTCCTGCCACGGAGGACACTGCGCGGTAGTACATCGAAACGAGGGGCGGGGAGAGTATAACGCTCCTCGTTTCTTTGCGCCGTACGGGAACCGTGGAGATGTGCCGGTCGTCCTTTACGAAGAGGCGGGCGATCCGGTACAGTGGTAGTCGTCATCCGCTTTGGAGATGAATTGATGCCCCGGCGCCCCGACCGCACGCCGCCGCGCACGTTTCCGGTGCATGCGGTATCGCGCACATGGGCCACCCGATACCGATGCAGCAATGTTTGGCCAACGCGGGCGAGACGGCAGGGAGGATGGCAGAGTATGGGAGATTCCCGGCCGCCCGGTGTACCACCGGACGCCGATGCGACCCAAAAGGCATCCACCGTGATTCCCGCGAGCGAGGGCGCCACACCGACCGCGCTATTCGAGGATCGCTACCGGATCGAGCGCGTGATCGGCGAGGGGGCGTTCGGGCGGGCCTATCTCGCACTGGACAGCCGCCTGCGGCGCAATGTTGCCATCAAGGAGCTGCTCGCTAGCCGGAACACGACCGACCACGCGACCTACGAGCGGTACCTGGAGCGGTTCCAGCGCGAGGCCCGCGCTACCGGCATGATCCAGCAGCCAAATGTCGTGACCGTCTACGATCTCCATGTGGATGCGGCGGGCAACAACTACCTCGTCATGGAGTACGTGGATGGCACGAACCTGCGCGATCTGCTCGCCCAGGTCGGCACGCTCCCCATCGGCCGCGCCACCGCGATCGCCACCGACCTGGCGCGCGCGCTGGAAGCGGTTCACGAGCAGGAAATCGTCCACCGCGACATCAAGCCCGCGAACATCATGATTACGCGGCGCGGCGTAGCAAAACTGATGGATTTCGGCATCGCGCAAGTCGGGCACGAGAGCCTGCGCACGCAGATAACCTCCGGCCACCCCGGCACGCCGATCTATATGAGCCCGGAGCAGTCGTCCGGCTACGGCTACATTGACGGTCGCTCCGATCTGTACAGTCTCGGCCTCATCCTGTACGAGATGCTGGCTGGCGAGCCATACGCGCGCCGTCGCCAACCGCTCGGCGCATTGCGGAGCGATCTGCCGCCCCCGCTGGTGGCGATCGTGGACCGGGCACTCGCCCGCGAGGTGGACGCACGCTATCAGAGTGCGTCCGACTTCCTGAAAGACCTCACGGCGCTCGGCGCAATGACCACCGCGACAGATGCCGCGATCCTGCCCGATAGCGGCCAAACGCGCCTCGGTGCGCCGCCCGCGCCGGGGTGGCCGACCGGGGTGAGGATGGCCGCTCCACCGACCGGTGTGCCCTCGGCATACGGTGGCCCGGCGTCGGGGGGCGCGGCGGGCGCACCCGTCTATGCACCGAATGTGCCTGGTACCGGGGGCGGATATTCGCCCCCCGCGTACCCCGCCGCACCGGGATATGCCCAGCCGCCGTCCGGGCCACCGCCATCGCGCGGCAACCGGGGGCTGATCTTCGGCATCGGCGGCGCGCTCGTCGCCGTGCTCGCGGTCGTCGCGGGCATCTTCGTCTTCGCGGCTGGCGGCAACAAGGCGACCGCGACGGCAACCGTGACTGCCCCGACATCCGCTCCTGCCGCGACGCCGACCGTCACCGCCGCCACCGTACGCCCAACGACTGCGGCGACGGCATCCGGCGGCGCGACACCGATCGCGAATGCCACGACGGCGGCGACTGCGACGCGCGCACCATCTGCGACCGCCGCACCGGCGACCGCCCGACCCACAACTGTGTCCACTGCCGCTGCGACGACGAATGCGCCCAGCAACCTGACGCTCTTCACCGATCCGAAGAACCTCGTCCGGCTGCAATATCCGACCGGCTGGAAACCGACCAAGCTCGCCGACGACGCCACCAATGTGCTCGAACTCGACGGGCCGGACAACGTCTTCTTCTTCGCCTACATTGACGACCCACAGCAGGGCGCGATCGCGGACGAGATGCAAATCATCAAGACGAATCAGGACGCGAGCACGACGTTCACGTACAGCGATCAGAAGATCACGGACGCGACGATCGGCGGCGAACCGGCAAAGACCATTACGTACGCGTTCGTCTCGAAAACCGACGCGACGAATACCGGTACGGGCCAGTGGTGGGTCGTCAATCACGGCGGCAAGCAGTTTTCCTTCCGCTCCAACTTCCCCGGCACGCACCAACTGGAACTGAACGCGATCGTTGGCTCCGTCGTCTACGGGAACAACGGCGTCTTCGGCAAGATGACGAGTTGGACGGACCCCAAGGGCCTCGTGCAGTTGCAGTACCCGACGGGATGGACGGTGACGACGGACCCGAACGTCAAGTCCAACGTCCTCGAACTCGACGGTCCGGACGGCACCTTCTTCTTCGTGGACATCTACGACCCGCAGACCGGCACTTCGGTCGCCGACGAGGTGCAGAACATCCGCGATACCCATACCAAGAGCACGCAATTCACCTACGTGGACGGCAACGTCAGCGACACCAAAGTGGGCGGCGAAGCGGCGAAGACGTTCCCCTTCACCTACACCGCGAAGAACAAAGCGGGCGCGACGGCGTTCAACGGCCAGGACTGGGAAGTCAACCACGGCGGCAAGGAGTTCCTTCTCACCGCCAACGTTGGATCGGCGCACAAGGCGGAAATTGACGCCATCGTCGCCTCGATCACCTTCCAGAAGTAAACGCCGCGCAACCCCTCGCCATGCAACCGGGGGCAGCAATTGCTCCCGGTTCTTGTTTCGCCCGTTTCCCTCCGAGCACGAACGAAGTAGACTCAGCGACCCGCGAGGCGCTCGACGACTGGCGCAAGCGCCTCCATCAGTTCATCCGCAACCACGATGTAGGAGATGCCCAGCGTTTCACGCCGCCTTTGGAGGGTGTCGCACATCGCGTCGGTTGTCCCCGTGAGCACCGGGATCGCGCCGGAGCGGGCGAGTTGCCCCGCGTCGGCGCCGAACTGTGCCGCGATCCACCGGGGCATCTGCTCCCCCACCATCATCAGATTGACGTTGATTTCCAGTTGTGCGAACCGCTCCCCCGCCGCCTCGCGCAGCAGGGCGATTTTCTCCGCCACCACCGCCTCGGTCGCGTCCGGGCCGACGCCGAGCGCGACAACGTCCGCCTCGCGTGCGGCGAGGGCGAGCAGATGCGGGCCGCTCCCAGCGACGAGGATCGGTAGTCGGAGCTGCTGGACGGGGAGCGGGGAGATTTCCGCATCCGCCGCGGCGTAGTGCGGCCCGGTCGCGCTCGCGCGCTGCCCCGCGAGGAGCGGTTTGATGATCGCGAGCGATTCGGCCAGCCGCGCGAGGCGGATGCCGCCCGTATCAAAGGGGATTCCCATCATGCGGTTGTCGGCGGCGGCGGTCGGGCGACCCGCGCCGATGCCGAGTTCGAAGCGCCCGCCACTGAGCAGATCGAGGGTGGCGGCCTCCTTGGCGAGCAGGACGGGATTGCGGTAATCGTTGGCGAGGACGTAGGTGCCGATGCGGAGTGTCTGCGTGGCAGCGGCAGCGACGGCGAGCGCGGGCAGCGGCGCGAGCGTGTGCTGGATATTGTCCGGGATGACGAGCGTCGCGTAGCCGAGCGCCTCGACGCGGCGGGCCTTCTCGGCCCACTCCTCCCCCGAGCGCGCCTGCGCAGCCACGACACCAAAGCGGAACGGACGGTTCGTCATTTATTCCATCTCCTCCTTACGTGCTACACACTGGACCGTATTTCACGGTGGTGACGGGCTGGAAAGCCCGCCACCACCGTGGTTCACGATAGGTTCCGATTAGGTGGCGGTCGTGCCATCTCCACGCCATCGCCGATGATCGGAACCGAAACCGGGGCGGCGCCAGCGACCGAACGGGCCGAAGAAGAGGAAAAAGAGCGGCCACGCGAACCAAACCACATGCGCGCCCGTCAGAATGGACAACACAATCAGCGCTGCGACAACCGGCACGATCGCCGCCAGCCGCCACGATGGGCGGAAGCCGCGATCCGTGCGGCCCATTTCCGGCCCGCGCGGTTCGGCGCGTGGCAGATCGCCGAAGAGTTCGTCCAGTTCACCGAGCGTTTTGGCCGCGTAGCAGCGATCAATCCGCTCGTCGTACTCCTGCGCGTCCAGCCGACCCTCGGTATAGTGTCGCCGCAGCAGCGTCGCAGTCGCCTCCCGGTCGGCATCGGAGGCCCGCAGCCGCCGATCGCGGCCACCCACGCCATGTCTGCTCGTGGTATCGGTGTAATTGCCGTCGTCCGTGCGCATCGGTCACTCCTTTTGTGTGTCGTTTGGCCCAAGCCACACGGCCCGGACCAGGTAAATATGGCGTCCTTCCGCTCGCAATTCGGCATCGTCCCAACCGCTCATGCCCCACGCCCGAACATCGCGACGGCGGGCGATTGCGCGCCGCGCCGCGTCCCGTAGCGGGCGAGATTGAGGGCGACGAAGAGAATCACCACCGCGTTGACCGGGTGGAGCGCGGCAATAAATGGTGGCCCCTTGGTGAGCAACGATTGGATGATGGTCAGGCCGAGCAGCAGCGCCGACAGTCCGATGAGCGCGCCGCCCAGCCTGCCGACGAGCGCGAGAACGAGCAGGATCAGCGACGCCGGTACGATCAGGGAGCCGGTCAGCCGGTGCGCGCCGAAGCCCGCCGTGGTGAACAGCCCAAGCCCCGCGAAAAAGAACTGTGCGCCGACCGCCGCGATGATGATCCATGCCAACCCCCGGTGCATTTGGGGCAATACATTCCGCATTCCGGCTCCCTTCCCTTTCCGCTCTGTCGCGTCCCCGGCCATTCCCGGAAGCACATCCCCATGATGGGCCACGAAAATCACGAACGACTGCGGCGAAAAGTCACGAAACGGTCACGGATTGTTCACAGTGCGGTCATGCCCATGGCGAGTCCCGTCCAAGCGCGTCGGAACATGGCACAATGATCGCGATGCGCCATCACCGACACACGACGAACGCACGGGATTGCGAGCGGAGGGAACGATGGGAAACGGCAGAACGGTGCTGGTCGTGGACGACGACGCGGCCATCGTAGATTTGATGCGCGATTTCCTCGAAGCTGAGGGCTTCCAGGTCGAGGGCGCGACGAGCGCGCGAGAGGCCCAGGCGGCGCTGGACCGGACGACGATAGACTGCGTGCTGCTCGACATCATGATGCCGGGCGAGAGCGGCTTCGAACTCTGCCGCCGCGTGCGCCGGACGAGCGACGTGCCGATCTTGTTCCTGAGCGCGCGGGGCGAGGATCTGGACAAGATTCGCGGCCTCGGCCTCGGCGGCGACGACTACATCGTCAAGTCCGCCACGCCGCCGGAAGTGGTGGCGCGTGTCAAGGCGGTGCTGCGCCGCGTCGGCGGCAAGGAACCGGTTCAAGACGCTGTGCTGGATTACGGACGGCTGGCGCTCGACGTGCGGGCGCGCGAGGTTCGCGTGGACGGCATGCCCGTTTCACTCACCCCGCGCGAGTTCGACATTCTTTGCCTGCTCGCCGAGCGACCGCGCCAGGTCTTCACCTACGAGCAACTGCTCGACCATTTCTGGAACGGCATCGGCGACCGGCACACCGTCACCGTCCACATTGGCCGAATTCGCGAGAAGATCGAGGCGGATCCGAGCGCGCCGACCCTGATCGTCAACATCTGGGGCGTCGGATACCGCTTCGAGGGGAAGCCGCGATGAAGCGGCTCGGCATCCGCCAGTTCATGATCGTGGGGATGCTGACCTTTTTTTTCCTGCCCGCGCTGGCCTACGGGATCGCGGACCTGTTCAACCGCCGCGTGCTCCAACCGGAACAAACCGGGCAACAGGGCGCGGCGGTGCGTACCGCCCAGCGCGAGATCACGGAGAATGCGGCCCGCTGGCACGACCCGCAATGGCAAGACTCCGTGCGGGCCATGCTCGGCACGCTCGGCGTCGGCGTCGTGATCCGCGACCCATCCGGCGGCGAAATTCTTCGCGCCGGAAACGGCGTGTCCGCGCGTCATTCGGGCTGGTGGGCCGGAATACAGATGAGCCAGCAAACAACGGTTGTGGAAAATGGGCAGACCGTGGGTACGGTGGACCTGTTCAGCCCACAACGCGACAATGGCCTCGCGCGGGCGGCGGCGGGGTTCGCGCTCATGTTCGCGATTTTCAACGTCAGTTGGCAGATGCGCCGCTCCGTGGTGCGCCCACTCGAAGCGATGGGCCGGGCGGCGCGGCGGATCGCCGGGGGCAATCTCGATTTCGTGCTGCCGAATTCGCGCGTCAGGGAGATCGCGGCGGTGCGCGCCGCCTTCGAGGCGATGGGCGACGGGCTGCGCGAATCTATCGGGCGGCA
>JALYXG010000220.1 GCA_030947205.1 Chloroflexota bacterium | reverse complement strand
AAACGATCACGCCCCGCGCGGCGGCACGCGCGATGATCGCTGCCGGATCGAGGTCCGGGCGGAGTTCGAGGTAGGCGTGCAATCCCGCCTCCAACCCTTGCAAGCGAGCGAGCGGCGCGACGGGCGCGAGCGCGTCGTGGAGCGCCGCTCGCTTTGCCGCGTAATGCCGTCGCATGCGCCGGATATGCCGTTCGAGGTCGCCGCTGGCGAGGAAATGGGTGAGGGCGCGCTGAACGGGCCACGGCGTCAGGCGGGCAGTCAGTTGTGTCAACCCGGCGATCCGCTCGCGCAGCGGCCGGGGGGCGACGAGGTACCCGGCCCGTAGCGATGGCGTGAGGACCTTCGAGAATGTGCCGACGTACGCGACGCGGCCCGCCTCGTCCAATCCGGCGAGCGCGGGGAGGGGAGGAGCATCGAAGCGGAACTCGCTGTCGTAATCGTCCTCGACGATCAGGCTATCGCTTGCGACCGCCCAGGCGAGTAGGGCCATCCGCCGGGCAACCGGCAGCCGCGCGCCGAGCGGATATTGGTGCGACGGCGTCACATAGACGAGGAGTGGCGCGTCCGACCCGGTGGGCAGGCAGTCCACACGCAGGCCGTCATCGTCCACCGGCATGGGCACAAGTCGTGCCTGTTGGGCGAGAAAAAGATTGCGCGCCTCCGGATAGCCCGGTTCCTCCATGCCGACCGTGTCACCCGGTGCGAGCGTCGCGCGGGCGATCAGATCGAGCGCCTGTGCGGCCCCGGCGGTGACGATCACATCGTCCGGGCTGCAGGCGATCCCGCGCGCGCGCCCGAGGTAACCTGCGATTGCCGCACGCAAGTCGGGATCGCCCGTGACCGGGCCGTAGCGGGTGGGAGGCAATGCGCCAATCACATCGCGCCACGCACCGCGCCAAACATCGAGCGGGAGCGGCGCGATGTCCGGCGTGCCGAGCCGGAAATCAATCGCGTCGCGCGCAGTCGGCGGCGGCGTGTCCGCCACGGGAATGGGGTGCGCCAGCCAGCGCGGCGTCCCGGTCGGTGCGGCGAGCGTCCGGCCCGGCGCGAGCGGTAAATCGTCGGTAACATACGTGCCGGAGCCGACACGCCCCTCCAGATACCCTTCACTGATCAGTTCATCGAAGGCCGCAACGATCACATTGCGCGACACGCCGAGGTCGGCCGCCAATGCGCGCGTCGCTGGCAAGCGCATCCCGGTCGGCAGTTGCCCGTGTAGGATCGCGCGCCGGGTCTGTCCGACCAACTGCTGATGCAATGTCTCGTCGCTCGTACGATCCAGCCGAACGAAGAAGTTCATCCTTCGACTCCAAAATGGTTCCATAAAACGGCATCGTATTCTACTTGATGAACGTACCACTCGTTCGTCATCATAACAGAGATGATCCTAACGAACGTACGGCCGCATCAACGAAAAAGGGCACTCTGCGTGAGTGCCCTCTCTCTTTCTCCTGACGAACGATTATCACCCGCACGTCAACTGCACTTAATGTCTATCTTCGCCTCACGCGCGGAAATTTGCGCCTGCTCAACCAATTGCTGCTCGCCCTTTTTCAGGTAGTCATCCAGGTTTTCCTGGCCGGTGAGGTAGGTCTGGAGGTTCTGTCCCCACTGCGGCCGGTCGGCATGGCTGATGTTATTGAAGTAGAAGAGGTGGCGATAGAAGATCTGCTCCGGGTTCTGCTGCCAGATCGCGAAGCGTGGGTCCTCCAGCTTGACGTTCGGGTTGACTGGGAGGTCGTACGATGGCCTGACGTATTCCGCCTGGATCTTTGGCTGCGTCATCCACTGCATGTAGTCAATGGCAATCGCCTGGCCCATCGCGTCTTTGCCCTTGTCGCGCAAGTCCGCATTCGGAATGCTGTAGGTGATGCCGCGCTCGCCATCGTCGGCGAGCTTACCGGCATTGCTCGCGACATCCGCCCCGAAGGTCTCCGCATCCGGTTGCGGTGTCGGGAAGGCGCCGATCTCGAACTTCGCGAGACCTTCCTTCTGCGATTCGTCGATCAATTGCAGGAATGCCTGCGATTCGTAGATCATCGTCGCCTTGCCCTCATAGAAGAGCTGGCGCGCATCGCCAGTCTTGAGCGAGGTGTAGCCCGGCGGATAGTATGTGAAGAGTTGCTTGAGCGCCGGCCATCCCGCGCGACTCCACGGGGTATCCATCGTCCACTTCTGACCGCAGACCGCGTCGAGCTTCTGCTGCAAGGTCATCGTCTCCTTGCCACCAGTGATGCTGTCCCACTGCTTACGGCCGAGCGAAATCATCAGGATCCACGCCGTGTGCGATGCCGCCTGCACATCGCCCGCGCGGGCAATCGGGATGAGGCCCGCCGCCTTCAGTTTGTCATTGACAGCGAACCACTGCTTCCATGTCTTCGGTGCATCGGCGTCCGTCAGGCCAGCCTTCTTCCACGCGTCCTTGTTGTAGACCCACGCGGACTTGTAGCGCGTGAAGGGGACGCCATAACTGTTCTTGAGGCCGAACTTCGCGAAGGTGAGCAGATCCGGGTTGAAGTCGTTCTTCCACGGCTGCCCACTGTAGTTGGAAGGTTTCTCCAGTTCCGGCGTCAAGGGCACCCACTGGATCGTGTTCGTTGCCTCCTGCACGTCGGTGGTGATCTGATCCGCATAGGTGGCGACGATCGTCGCGAGGGACTTGGACGCGGTGTGCGTCGTCACCCACTGGTAGAGATCCGTCGCGGTGCCACTGGGGATGTCGGT
>JALYXG010000209.1 GCA_030947205.1 Chloroflexota bacterium | reverse complement strand
AGCGCCAGCGCCCACTGTTGGCTGCGGTCCGTGCCGCTGCCCAGCCCGTGCGCCAGACCGACAAAGAACGTCAGAAATGAAAGGAAATGGATGCCACGCCAGACCGCTTTCGGCAAGCGCTGCTGGAAGATGGACGTGACCGCAATCGCCACGAGCAGGTACGCCGCGAGGATGCCGCATCCGGTCCAGAACGGGCGGTACGCGGCGTGGAATGGGACAAGCAGGTCCGCGACCGAGAATTTCGCCCATGGATCGAGGAACAAGGTGTACAGGTGGACACTGAGAAAGACGACGCTCCCCAGCCCGAGCAGGCGGTGGAGGATGTACTGCGTCGGCTTGTCCATCCGCTGGACGACACGCGTTGTCATCAGCAAGCCGAGGACGACCGATCCCCACGCGAACAGGTAGGCGAGGAACCCCGCCGAGCGCGCCAGATACCAGAAAAGATGTGTCGTGGTCATCGCCGATACTCCTCCATCCCGTCGGTGCGGCGCTGCGAGCCGTCCGTCGCGATCAATAGCCCCTCGTATCCATCCCGCGCATCGAGATAGGCGCGCCCTGCCGCCACGCCGGAAAGCAGCACGACCTTCGCGTGGACCTCCGCCCAGGCCGACGACGGGCCGACGACGGTGACGGCCGCGAGGTCGGTCGCGGCGGGCTGGCCGGTGCGGGGATCGAGCAAGTGATGGATCCAGCGATCCCCGCGCCGCCAGCGGCGGTAGGCGGTGCTCGATGTTGCCACCGCCCGGTCTCCAACGGCGAGCACGGCGTAATCTCGGTCGAAGTCGCGCGGGTCCTCCACGCCGACTGCCCAGAGCGGTTCGTTCTCCGGCGCCGCGCCCCAGACGCGAAGGTCGCCGCCCGCGTTGACGAGGCCGCCGCGCACACCGGGCACTGACCGTAAGTGGCTCACCACCTGGTCAACCGTCCAACCCTTGCCGATCCCGCCGAAATCGAGCGCCACGCCTGCGGGCAACGCGACCGTACCCGCGACGGGATCAACCACGATCTCCCGCCATGCGCCGCGATGATGAGACGGTACGAGTGCGGGTATGACATCGTCCGCGAAAGGGGCGACGAGCGGGAAGGGCCGGTCGTAACCGAGATGCGCGAGCAGCGTGCCGAGCGTCGGATCGAACATGCCGTCTGTTGCCTGCGCGGCGGCGAGCGCCTGCTGCGTCACCTCGCTGAGGATCGGCGAGACCGGCACTGGCCCGCATCCGGCGGAACGATTGAGCAGCGTCAAGTCGCTTGTCGCGAGGAAGCGGGAAAGCGTGGATTCGCAGGTTGTGAAGAACAGTTCTGCATCCATCAGCGCGTCCATGACCGCGTCGGTGGTCTGCGGCGTCGCATCATGCACGAGTTGCAATTCGATCTGGCAGCCCATTGCGCGGAAGAGCGCGGTGGCCTTGCCGGTCAGTGTCGCATCGGGCGCGACGGCGATGGCGACCATGGTGATTGCTCCTTCCTACTGCTACTTCGAGCTTTTCGTGCGCGTGTTCACCTTCGATGCGGCTGACGATGAAGAGGCCGATGTCGTCGTTTGCACGGATGCCGCAGTGGCGGGGGTGGCGGTGGCGGTCGGCGCAGTTTTCGCGATGGGCGATGCAGCACTGACCACCGGAACACCGCTGGCGACTGATGCTGTCGGCGCAATCGTCGCGACGGGTGCGGCGGCGCTGGCGACCGATACCGCCGGTGCGGTCGTCGCCGCAGCGGACGCCGAGGGGTCGGTGGCGGTCAGCGCGCTCGTTGCGGATGCCGGGGTCGGCTCGGTCGTTGATGCACCAACGGACGCCGCTGTGTTCTGCTCGGCCTGCTTGCCGATCAGGGCACTCAGGCCGACGAATGTGCCGACGCCGAGCGCGGTCAGTCGCCGCTTCCATAGCCGGTTCCGTTCGAGCATGCGTGGGTTCGTCATGATTTTTGTCCTTTCAAACTGTCCCGATCCCTGGCAGGACGCCCTGCCACCGTGCCGCGATCACAAAAAGCGCGATGACCAGCACGGTCAGCGCCGCCCCGAGGATCGCCGCCTGCGTGCGCTGTTGCATCGTTCTTCTCCTCGTGCATCCGTGTGGGAATTGCTCCCGTCCGTATCGTCTCCCGGACCTTTCCGGTACGCCCCCACGATACGGCGCAGCCCTGAGAGGAGGGCACGGCGAAAATGAGAAGACGGTGAGAAGGGGAACCTAACCCCCCACTGCCCAGAGGGCACCCGCTTCCCGCGAGGAAGGGGCCGGGGGTTAGGTTCTTTCCGTTCCCAATTGACCCCGCGCGAAGAGCGGGCGTACGATGCCCTCCGGCCACAGGGGAAATCGGAAGGGAAAAGGCAGCAATGGCGACGCGCTACCCGGAGAAGCAGCACGCAATGGATTGGATCGAGGAGAACCGGCAGCGATTCTCCGCCTTCGACATGGAGATTTGGCGCTACGCCGAACCCGCGTGGCGCGAATACAAGTCCGCGAAGGCATATGTGGAGTTGCTGCGGGCGGAAGGGTTCGCGGTCGAGGAAGAATCGGGCGGGATGCCGACCGCGTTCGTCGCGACGTGGGGCGAGGGGAAGCCCGTCCTCGGCGCGTACGCGG
>JALYXG010000171.1 GCA_030947205.1 Chloroflexota bacterium | reverse complement strand
CAGACGGGAACCTGGTTCACGCGGCTGCTTGTGATGCGATGATGAGGACCACGGCAGACTGGGTAGCAAAGGAAGAACGGCTGGCGATTATCGAAGCAGGCGCATCATGCGCAGTCAGCGGCCACGGAACGATCATTCCGTGGTCGCTGACTTTTTGCGCGGGTTTGTTGGCTAGCCGATTACCTGCAATTCGCGGCCAATGTCGCCGAGACCTTCCGCGCCGTGCGGGGTGATAGCGAGCGTGTCCTCGATCTTGATGTGACCGACCTCGGGGTGGAGGAATTCGGTTTCGAGCGAAAGGATGTGGCCGGATAGGAGTATCCGACCCGCCTGCTCGGGGTGGTTGATCATCGGCTGCTCGTGGGAAACCATGCCGATGCCGTGCGCGACGATCCGGCCGATGGTCGCGTGGCCATTCGCGTGTAGCGCCTCCTGCGCGGCGGCGTTGACCTCGCCGTAGGTCATGCCCGCGCGCAGCTGACGGCGCACGCCGTCCTGGATCGCCAGGCAAGCGTCGGTCAATTCCCGCCCCAATGCGGACGGCTCGCCGAGTGCTCCCATCCGGCAGATGTCCGCGAGGTAATCCTGCTCCTCGCCACCGCAATCGAGGTGGAGCATCCGCCCGCGCTCCCAGCGCGTTTCGGATGGGGCGCGCAGGTAGCCCGGACCGGCATTCGTGAAGGCCCAGAGAAAGGCGACGCCGTGCGCGCCCATCTCCTTCTCGACCTTCTCGGCCAGTTCGCGCGTCGGCACGCCGTCGTACCCGGCGCGGAATCCGGCTTGGATCGCTGTCGCGACGCGGTCGGAGACCTCGCGCAGGATGGCAATTTCGGCGTCGGTCTTGATCGCGCGCAGTTCGTGCAAGAGGTCGGTCGCGTCCACGAAAGTCGCGCCCGGCAAACCGGCTTGCAGCGCGTTCAGCGTGATTGCGGGGAGAAAGGGCATCTCGACGCCAATCGTGCCGTTCGCCGCGCCGTGCGCTTTCGCCATCATTGTGGCTGCGGTGGCCGAGGATGACGCATCCCCGGCGTCGAGGTCACGCTGACCGATCCACAAGGGCAGCACGTCCAGCCCCATCTTTTCGCCCGATGCGCCGATATAGAAGGCGTCCACGACGCGCCTGCGCGGCACGCCGACAAAGGCGAGATACTGGCTCGACCCCATCCGCTGGCCGCGCTCGTGGAAATGGTAGACGTAGCCGCCGGTGAGATACCGGACGTTGTGCCGCGTGCTCGCGAGCAGCAGGTCCATGCCCGCCGCGTCCATCAGGTCTGTGAGTTTCGCGCTGTCGAATGGGACCATAATCGTCCTCCCGGCCTCGTTGCGAATGAACGCGGTGCAATGCCGTAGTACCGCACGGTGTCGGTGGCTGTCAATAACCGAGCAGGCAGCGGGGAGCAGGCAGCGGGCAGTGGGGCCGATTCCCTTTCTGACTACTGCCTGCTGCCTGCTGCCTGCTGCCATTTGTCCGTCCGTACGGCGTCGTGTACACTGCATAGGCGGCGGGACGGTCGTGGACGAGGGTATGGGAGCGCATGCGAGTATTGGTCACGGGGGGCGCGGGATTCATCGGCAGTCACGTCGTCGAGGCATTGCTCGCGCGGGGTGACCGGGTGATCGCCCTTGACTGCTTCAGCGATTTCCTGTATTCCGCCGCCCGCAAGCAGCGCAACCTCGTGCATGCCGCCGAGCATCCGCAGTTCGCCCTCGAAACCGCCGACATCACCGATGCCCCCGCTCTGCAACGCGTATTCGCGGAAATACAGCCGGAGTCGGTCATCCATCTCGCCGGGATGGCGGCGGTCGGCCCGTCGGTCGGTCAGGCGGAACTCTACACGCGTGTCAACGTCCTCGGCTCGATCAATGTCTTCGATGCGGCGCGCGAATCGGGCGTCGGGCATGTCGTCGTCGCCTCGTCCTCAACGGTCTACGGCGACACGGGCGGTACGGCGTTCCGCGAGGATCAGCCGCTCCGGCCGATGTCCCCCTATGGCGCGACGAAAGCGGCGGTGGAGGCGATGGCGCAGAGTTACGCATCGCTGTACGATCTGCCGATCACGGCGCTCCGCTTCTTCAATGCCTACGGGCCGCGCGTCCGACCGGACCTCGCGACATATCGCTTTGTGGACGCCGTGCATCGCGGCATCCCGATCCAACTGCGCGGCGATGGCTCCGTGCAGCGGGACTACACCTATGTTGGCGATACCGTCGTAGGCATCCTCGCCGCGCTCGACTCGCCGGACGGCTTTCGGGTCTTCAATCTCGGCAACGAGCACCCCATCGCGATCCGCGACCTCATCCGGGTCGTTGAGCGGATCATCGAGCGCCCGGCGATCATCGAGCGGCAGCCCGCATTGCGCGCTGATCTGCCCGTCACCTACGCGGACAACAGCAAGGCGCGTGCGGCGCTCGGCTACAATCCGACGACGGACATCGCGAGCGGCATCGCACGGCTCTATGATTGGTACTGCTCCGAGGAAGCCGCCGGTGATTGACCCGACGGCGAAGGCGACCATCCCGCCGAATGGCGCGGAGCCACTGGATGACATCTCGCTCGATGCCGTCCGCCACGACCCCGCGCCGGAGGCGATTGACCCCGCGCACAGCACGCACGGCGATGTCGGTGAGGCGGTCGCGGAAGAAGGCATCTCGTTCGCGCGGCGCCTCCGGCAGCCCCGGACGATCCTTTCCTTCCTCGTCGCCATCGCCATCATCGTGCTCGTCGTCACGCGCCTCAATATCAATGTCCACGAGGTCTGGCGCAATGTCCGGGGCGCGAATCCGTTTCTGCTTTTGTGCGCTTTTGCGGTCTATTATCTTTCGTTCCCGGTCCGCTCCCTGCGCTGGAGCATCATCCTGCGCAACGCGGGCTACGACTGCGAACACGGTATCGCGACGCCGAATGTCTATGGCCTGATGGAAATCGTCATCCTGTCGTGGTTCGCGAACACGCTGCTGCCCGCGAAACTGGGCGATGTTTATCGGGGCTATCTGTTCAAAAAAGCGACGGGTGTTTCGTTCACGCGTACCTTCGGCACGATCCTCGCCGAGCGGCTGATGGACATTCTCGGCTTGTTCAGTTTTCTCGTCGTCAGTGGTGCGGTCGTCTTTGGCAACAAGGTGCCGCGCGTCGCCGTGACGCTCTTCCTTTTCGGCGGCGCGTTGGCCGTTTTCGGGTTGATAGGCCTGCTCGTCCTGCGGCGGGCGGAGGGGCTACTCGAACGGGTCGTGCCGCAGAAGATTTCCGTGCAGTACCGGCGGCTGGAGGAAGGAATTTTCGGCTCGTTCGGTCGCTGGCCGGCGCTAATCGGGCTGACGGCGATCATCTGGACGCAGGAAGGGCTGCGCGTTTTCTTCATCACCCGCGCGCTTCATATCCACGTCTCGCTCGCCGTGACCGTTTTCGTCGCGCTCGCCGCCTCGCTCCTGACGACGATTCCGCTCACGCCCGCCGGGCTGGGCGCGGTCGAGACGGGGGTCGTCGGCATCCTGCAATGGGTCGGCGTGGAGCGCAA
>JALYXG010000141.1 GCA_030947205.1 Chloroflexota bacterium | reverse complement strand
TGCGCACGACGACGGACGGTCAGGTAACCGGCGGGACATTCCTCCCACCCTCTCCACTCTTCCCGCCGACGATGCTCCGGCGCAGCCAGTCGTCGCGAGCTTTTCCGGGGTGATCCACGTTTTTGTCGCTCCTTTCCAATAATATCAAGCGGAAATCACGCGGAAATCACTATGCTGATGAATACTCGTTACGCTTTCATCACGGTCGGTGAACGAAGGTGAACAGTACAGAGACCGGGCCCTCGTGCAATCTCCTAGCCCTGAAACGCTGGCCTGATCGCTGGCGCACGGCGAAGGACCGCCCGGACACGCGCCAGCAGCTCCCGCGCGTCGCAGGACTTGTTGATGCAATCATCGGCGCCCGCGTCGAGCGCCGAGATCGCGTTCTGCGTCACTCCCTGTAGGGTAAGGAGGATGATCGGCACACTGCCGAGTCGCTGCCGCACGATGTGGCAGAAGTCCGTGCCGGCGATGTCCGGCAAGGGGATGTCGAGCATAATCAGGCCGGGATGGCACGTTCGCATCGCCGCGAATGCTTCGCGCCCGCTCGCCGCCGTTTCGACGGTGTAGTCGGCGGCCTGTAACGTCTCCGCAACCGATCCCACAAAAAGTGCGTCGTCATCAACCAGAAGGATGGTCACGTTTCTCGCGCTAGTCATGTGCCGTTCCTTGCCCGGTGTGCCCTTTAAGAATTATTTCGGGGCGTCTGCCTTGCTCGAATGGATCAGGATGAACGATTCCCGAGCAGGGGAGCGGTGACAGACCGTGAAGCGGAGATGACTGCCCCACAAATGTTTGGAGCGCGCCACGCAGCGCGGGTAACGCATTGAGCCGTAGCGCCGTGTCCAGCAATACATAGAGCGGGTCCGATGTGCCGAGCGCCGTGGCGACGATCCGCCGGGCGTGCGCCACATCCACCATCAGGCCGCTGTGTTCACCGGGAAACAATTCCATCGTTGCCGCGCGTGGCTCGTAATAGAACCGCCAGAGTAATTGGAGTTGGGCGATGACCTCCTGCTCGCCTTCGGCTTCCCACCGTGTCAGTGGTTTCATTTCGCCCACCGCGCGCTCCTCCCTTGCCGGTGGTGGTTCCTCGTGCGACTGTTCATGCACGAACAGCGCGCGAATACGGGTCGCCCTTGCCCCCTGGCGAGCGGACAAGGTGAAACGAGCGGTTCGCATCACCTTATTTCACCGTTACCGAAACGAAATCCAGACCGGCGGCGCCACTTGGGAAGTTTTGTTCCGTTTTCGTCGGTTGCAGCGTGCCGTCCTTTTCGTAGCAGCGCACGCCGAGCATCGTCTCGCCGCTCGTCGCAGGCATCCAAGGGAACTCCCACAGCACCCACGATTGCGGCGAAGGGTTTGCGGTGATCTTCGCCAGTTGCCACGCCTTGCCGCCGTCCGTCGTCACCTCGACCTTGCTCACACCGCGTAGGCCACCGAACGCGATCCCCTTGATCGTGATCGACTGGCCCGCCATCACCGGATCGCCCTTCGCGGGGAGATCAATGCGCGAAAGCGTCTTCACAACCGCCGTACGGTCCCATCCCTGCGACTCGTAGAACCCTTTCGTGTGCGTGGTGCGAAGGTCAATGCGCGTCACCCACTTGACGTGCTTCTCGCCGTATCGCCCGGGCGTGATGATGCGGACGGGGAAGCCGTGCCGTTGGGGCAGCGGCTCGCCATTCATGCCGTACGCGACGATCACGCCTTCCGCCGCGATCTTGTCGTACTCGATGGTATTCGTGTAATCGTCACTGGCGGTAAAGAGCACTTCCGTCACGCCCGCGTCCGGTTTCGCCATCTCGATCAGCGCTTGCAACGGGACACCGTGCCAGACCGCCGTGCTGAGGAGACCGCCGCCAAGCGGGTTGCCGATGCAGGCGAGCGTAGTCGTTTCGTCCATCGCCGGGAGCGCCTTCAGATCATCGAAGGAGAACGTCATCGGGTTTGCTACCGCGCCGCCGATCGCCAGACGCCAGACATTCGCCGCGACGTGCGGGTCCGCAAGGCCGTTGGTGACGATGTAGAAGGAATCGTTGTCGGTGATCGGCTGCACGGGTGGCGCGGGGCGGTGGCCATCGTAACCGAGGGTCGAGATACGACGAAGTCCCCAGGCGAACGCCCCAAACGCGACCACGGCGCCCGCAGCGACCAGGGATAGGGCATGTCGCCGCGTGACCGCACCCGCGCCCGCGCCGACCTCAGTCGCGTCGTCCGTCTCCGCCATCAGTGCCCGCCGTTTGAGGACAAAGAAGACGGGGAGGAGGACGCCGTAGAGCAGATAATCGAAGAAGACCGCGATGATTGTTAGCGTCCGCCCCGCTGCGGGTGGGCGACCGTGATAGTTCGCGTAGAGCGCCGGCCAGAGTGCCGCCAGCGTGAGCGCCCAGAGGCCGAGGCCGACGAGCGGCCCGAATGCCCATCGCTTCCACATCGGCGCGCCATTCCTGCCCCACGAGCGCGCGTACCAGATCGCCACCGCGCCACCGACGAGCAATTGCGCGACGATCGAGGAAAGCTCGGGAATGAGCTTCGAGAATTGCCCGAGTGCGCCGAGAACCGTGCCGGAGATATTTCCCGGCACGAGCGGCACGATCCGCTCGGTGATCAGCCCCGGCACCGTCGAGATACCGAACAGCAAGCGATGGGCGAGCATCGCCGCCGTCATCCAGAGCGCGGCGATGAAGCCGATCACGAACGGATGCGCGATTCTTTGCGGCTTCGTTGCAGATTCCATGTGCATACTCCCCTATGCGATGCACGCGATCACCACGCGGCGCGGTGGAGCGTCGCCATCGTCATACGGCATCTCCTGCATGCCCCTGAATTGTATCGGGCAGAAGTCACGATTCCAGTAAAAGTTATTGATTATTTCTGTGAACATCGGAAAACAATCGTGAACGAGATGCGGGGCAGTGGCGCGGCGCCCCGGTCGGGGGCGCAATAAAGCGGCGGGCGCGATTCCCCGCCGCTTCTCCGTACCTGTACTGATTACGCTTCTGCGCGCGCATTCCGTCGCTTGAGGGCAACGCCCGTCCCGATACCGGCCATCGCGACCAGCAGGGTGAGCATCAGTGCGATGTTTGGAGCATTGTGCCGCGCCTGGCCAGTCGCCGGCAACGTCGTTGTCGTTGTCGTCCCGGTCGTCGCGCCACCCGTTCCCGTCGCTGCCGGGCGCGGCGCTGTGGTCGCGGCAGCACCGCCCGTCGCCGTTGTTGCGCTTCCCGTCGTCGCAGGCCGTGTCGCCGTTGCCGCCGCTGTCGCCTGGCCCGTCGTCCCGGATGCCCCGCTGCCACTGCCGGTACCGGTACCGGGGCCAGGGGTGCCCGCCCCGGCGGTCGAACTGCCACCGGTCGGCGCCGTTGCCGCTGCCGTTGCTTGCCCGGTCGTCCCGGAGGCGCCGCTCCCCGATCCGGTGCCCGTGCCCGGTCCCGTCGTGCCCGCGCCCACAGGCGACGACCCACCCGTTGGCGCCGTTGCCGCTGCGGTCGCCTGCGAACCGGTGCCCGACGCGCCGCTACCGGAACCGGTGCCGGAACCGGGCGCTGCCGTACCCGCGCCTGGCGTCGTCTGCGCACCAACGGAGGCGGCTGTAAAGACGGATACCGCTAGAAGCAGGACAACGATCAGGAGCGGGGTGATCCGTGTACGCATACCTTTACCATCCCTTCGTTCTTTGTGCATGACGCACATCCCTTCTTTTCATGGGAAGGGCACAACGTACGCATGTGCGCACGAACACTACCGCAACGGTGCGGAACCCGTGATCGCATCCGTCACCGCGATCCTAGCAGGCAAAGGTCAATCTGCGGGTGAACGATAATGTCTCTGCGCGTATCTATTCGTAAATAATCGTGAATGAAATGGAGGGATGGATGAAGAGTGGTGTGGATTGGTACCGTGCGGATGTTCTCGCGATTATAGACCCCTCTTCCTGTGCGTAAGGATTGGGTGGCACGCGGTCTATTGCGAAGGAACGAAGCGATAGCCGACGCCCCATTCCGTTTGAATATAGGGAACCTGCTCGGGGACGACCGCGAGTTTCTGTCGGAGCCGCCGCACAAACACTTTCAGATAGTGGACATCGCGGACGTACTCCGCGCCCCAGACATGCGTGAGCAGAAAGTGGTGCGGAAGCACCGTACCGGCGTGCTGCGTCAATACCGCCAGCAGGCGGAATTCCGTCGAGGTGAGATGCACTACATCGTCCCGGACGCGAACCTCACGCGTCGAGAAGTCAATGGACAAGTCGCCGAGCACAAACGTTGACTGGGAAGGGATGAGCGATTCATTGGCCCGCCGCATCAGCGC
>JALYXG010000119.1 GCA_030947205.1 Chloroflexota bacterium | reverse complement strand
TCCCACGTATCCCGTGGCGACACCGTAGGCGGATACCTCCATGCCGCGCTCGGCGAGCATCCGATCCGCCGGGCCTTTGAGCGCCTTGCCGCCAACAATCGGCGAAACGGCGATCTTGACGGCGGCGCTGGCGACCAGTGCATCCCGCACCCCCGGCACAGCGAGGATCGGCCCGATGCTGACGAGCGGATTGGAAGGGCAGAAGATGATCGCGTCGGCCCTCGCCAGCGCCGCTGCGACTTCCGGCGTGATCCGCGCCTCTTCGATGCCCGCGAACCGGACTTGTGTGACGCGGTCTTCGTGGCGGCGGCGCACAAAGTAATCCTGAAAGTCGCGCCACCCTTCCGGCGTCTCAACTTCCGTCCCGACCCGCTCATCGCACATCGGCAGCAGTCGGGCACGGATGCCGAGCGGTTCGGTCAGGGAGGCCGTTACGTCGGTCAGCCGTTGCCCTGCGTGCAGACCCGCCGTGCGCTTCAGGTGCGTGGCGAAATCCGCGTCGCCCAGACGAAACCAGATTTCTTCGCCGTATCGTTCGAGCATGCCGAGCGTCGTGAATGTGTCGTCCACGACGCCCCAGCCCGTCGCCGGATTGGCGAGACCGGCGAGGGTGTACATTACCGTATCGAGGTCCGGGCTGATATGGAGGCCGAACAGTTCCAGATCATCGGCGGTGTTGCCGATGATCGTGAGCGTATCCGGCGGCAGGACACGGTAGAGGCCGTCGGCAAGTTTCGCCCCGCCGACGCCCCCCGCGAGCGCGACGATGTTCACGCCGCGCCGCCTGTCGCTGCCGTTGCCGGCGTCGCCGCCTTTTCCGGCCACTTCAGATTCGGCATGACGTGCTTCGCCATCCCTGCGATCCACTCCGACTGATTGCGCCCGACATTGTGGACGTAGATCTCGTCGAAGCCGAGGTCAATGTATTTCTGGACATTGGCGCGCTGCTCATCCCAGTCTGGCGTCATCAGCACACGGTTCTTGAAGTTTTCCGGGCGAATAAATTTCGCCATCGCCTGGAAATCCTCGGGGTTGCGGACATCCGCCTTCGGCCACGGCATACCGCCGTTGGGCCATTCCTTCATTGCCCACTCGACGCACTGCTCCTGCGTTTCCGCCCACGAGGTGTGGATCTGGATCAGTTTCGGCATCGTCGCCGGGTCCTTGCCCGCCTCGCGCGCACCCCGCTCGAATCGGTCGAAAAGGCCCCTGATCTTGTCGTCTGCCGCGCCTACGGTAATCAAGCCATCTACCGTCTTGCCGGTGCGCTGGGCAGTGATCGGGCCGGCCGTGGCAATGTAGATCGGCGGCGGCGTATCCGGCATCGTATAGAGTTTGGCGGATTCGAGTGTGAAATACTCACCCTTGTGCTTGACGACCTTGCCGGTGAACAGTTTCTGGATGATCTCGACCGCTTCCGTCATCATCGCGAGACGCGTCGGCGCTTCCGGCCAGACACCGCCGATGACATGCTCATTGAGCGCCTCGCCGCTGCCGAGGCCGAGGTAGAAACGACCGGGGAACATCGCCTCAGTTGTCGCGGCGGCGTGTGCAACGACCGCCGGGTGGAAGCGGAAGGTCGGGCAGGTGATGCCCGTGCCGAAACGCATCGTCTTTGTCGCCTGGCCGAGCGCGCCGAAGAAGGTCCAGACGAATGCCGCCTGCCCCTGCTCCGGCGTCCACGGATGGAAGTGCTCCGACGCAAAGACGCCCCCGAAGCCGACCTCCTCCGCCTCCTGGCACCAGCGGACGAGATCGTTCGGATGGAACTGTTCGAGCGAAGCCGAATACCCGATGAAACCCATGATTCCTTACCTCCTTGTGGTGGGTTCGAGGTTCGAGGTTCGCGGAATCTACCTCGAACCCCGAATCTCGAACCTCGAACCACTAAAACCCCCGCTCCAACGCGCCCTCGATCTTCATGCGCAGCGTAATCCGATGTTCCTTGCGGAAGTTCGGCGTGGACTCCCGCGCGCGTTCCGGGCCGTTATATCGTGCGGAGAGACGCGCGATGTCCGCCTGGGCAATCTCCTGCTCGTCATTGAGCGTCACCGTGCCGCGCAGGGTGACGAACCGCTGCCCGTCCTCGACGCAGATCGCGATGCGCGCATCGCGTTCGAGGTTGCGATCCTTCAACCGTCCGTGCGCGGTGTTCATCATGATCTCGTCGCCCTGGAGTTCGTACCACATGACGGTGAGCTGCGGTGTACCGTCCTTGTTGATCGTCGCCAGCACGGCGAACCGTTTCTCGTCCAGGAAGGCGCGTGCGCTGTCCGTCAGTTGCGTCGTCAACGAAACCTCCTAATTCTTCCTCACCCCCGGCCCCTCTC
>JALYXG010000063.1 GCA_030947205.1 Chloroflexota bacterium | reverse complement strand
GCAAGAACTTCTTCGTCAGATCATTCTGCAAGCCGCCGGGCCGAATGAAACTCGTCATCATCCGCGCGCCGGAGATCTCCTCGAAGAGATCGAGTAGCGCCTCGCGCTCGCGGAAGCAGTAAAAGAGAGCGCTGAGCGAGCCGAGGTCCACCGCCTGCGTGCCAAGCCAGACGAGATGGCTGGCGAGGCGACCCAACTCGCTGAGGAGGATACGGACCACCCGCGCCCGCGCGGGAATCTCGACCTCCATCAGCCGCTCGACGGCGAGCGCGTAGGCGAGGTTCATGTTGAGGGGCGAGAGGTAATCAATCCGGTCGGTCAGCGTGACGGCCTGCCAATAGGTCTTCTCCTCGACCGTCTTCTCAATGCCGGTATGGAGATAGCCGATCTCCGGCTGGCATGTGACGACCGTCTCGCCGTCCAGTTCGAGCACGAGCCGCAAGACGCCGTGTGTACTCGGATGCTGCGGCCCCAGATTGATCTTCATCCGGTCGGGATGTGCGGAAGGCTCGGCGGTCAGCACACCTTTGTTGTCGGCGATGACGGCGCTCGTTAGGTCGTGCTGCCCGCTGCCCGCTGCTCGCTGTCTGCTTTTAAGCATCCGCTTTCCTCCGAGTTCGGGTGATTGCCGCGACGGTATGCGTGAACTCGACCGGCTCGCCACCGATGCTCATGTCCTTGCGGAGCGGGTGGCCGACCCATTCTTCGGCGAGCATAATGCGGCGGAGGTCGGGGTGACCGCTGAAGGTGATGCCCATCAGGTCGTAGATTTCGCGCTCGAAGAAGTTCGCGCCCGGCCAAAGCGGCACGACCGACGGCACAACCGCCTCATTCTCCGGCACAAAGACGCGCAACCGCAGCCGCACCGCCCCCGGTGGCCGGATGGCGAGGTGGTAGATAACGCCGAAGCGGGGCGTGCCGCACGCGATCTGCCCCGGCATCGCGACGGGGTAGCGGAGCGTGTCTATCGCCGTGATGTCGGACAGGCGGGCAAAACCCTGCGCCTCCTTCAGCCAAGCGGCGGTCGCGTAGAGCGCGTCGGGCGCAATTGTTGCGGAGGCTTCGCCCCACGTTTCGTCCCACGCGAGGAGGGCGTTGCCGCGCGCCGTGAGGGCATCGTGCAGCGTCGGGTCGGGGAGTGTCATGCGGCCCCCGCCTTGATGCGCTCCTGCAACTTGATGATCGAATCCATCAACGCCTCGGGGCGGGGTGGGCAGCCGGGGACGTACATATCCACTGGGACGATCTGGTCCACGCCCTGGATCACCGCGTAGTTGTTGAAGACGCCGCCGCAGGAGGCGCAGTCGCCCATCGAAATTACCCATTTCGGGTCGGGCATCTGGTCGTAGAGTTGCCGGAGTACGGGGGCCATCTTGGTCGAGACACGCCCGGCGACGATCATCAAGTCCGCCTGGCGCGGGGAGGCGCGGAAGACCTCCGCACCGAAGCGCGAGACGTCGTGCGTCGAGCCGGTGGTCGTAATCATTTCGATCGCGCAGCAGGCGAGGCCGAAGGTGAGGGGCCAGAGCGAGTTCGCCCGCCCCCAATCGGCGAGGCGAGTGAGCATCACGCCCGGCGCGCCATCTTTGCTGTGTGCCGCCGCTACTGCCATTCCAGCCCCCCGCGCTTACGCGCATACCAGTACCCGAAAAGCAGAATGCCGAGAAAGACGAACATCTCCCCCAGCGCGTAGGTGCCGAGGGTGCGGTACGTCACCGCCCACGGATAGACGAAGACGGCCTCGACATCGAAAACGAGGAACAGCAGTGCGACGCGATAGTAGCGCACCGGCAGTCGCTGCCGTCCCGGCGCCGAAACCGGCTCCGCGACGCCGCTCTCATACGGTAGGCTCGTCCCACGCCGCTGCGGCCCGAGTAGCGTCGAGATCGTGAGGACGGCGATGGCGAAAAGGAACGCGATCCCCGCAAGGATAAGCAACCCGAGGTAACTTGCTGGCACTGGTTTCTCCCGGCCTGGCATCGTGCCACGAGCGGCGGCCAACGTCCGAACAATGCTGCCATCTATGATACTGCACAACCGATTGTTTGAAAATGCACGAACTTCTGCCGCACGCGTTCGC
>JALYXG010000060.1 GCA_030947205.1 Chloroflexota bacterium | reverse complement strand
TGAGTAAAATGCCCCCATCCCCATCTGCCATCCTCTTCGACCTCGATGGGACGCTGATTGACAGCATCGAACTGATTGTTCGGTCGTTCCAGCACGCAACGACGATGCACATGGGCACGCCGCTGCCGCGCGAGGAAATCATTCCGACGATCGGTCGCTCGCTGGCGGGGGAGTTGGAGCGGATCGCGCCCGGCAATGGCGCGGCGCTCCTCGCTACCTACCGCACCTTCATGTTCGCTAACCACGACAAATTCGTGACCGTCTATCCCGGCATCTTCGCGATGCTGGCGGCGATCCATGCGCGCGGCATCCCGACGGGCATTGTCACCTCGAAGGCGCGCCTCTCCGCCGCCCCCTCGTTCGAACGGTTCCTGCTCGACCGCGAAATGTCCGTGATCGTCGTGGAGGACGACACCGCGCGGCACAAGCCGCACCCCGACCCGCTCCTCCATGCCGCCGCCGCGCTTGATCTGCCGCCCACCGATTGCTGGTACATCGGCGACAGCACACACGACCTGGTCGCCGCCCGCGCCGCCGGGATGACCGGCATCGGCGCAGCCTGGGGACCATACTCCCGTGCCGACCTCGAACTCCTCGCCACCGCCATCGCCGAAACGCCCGCCGATGTGCCTGCATTGATAGCAGGCAGTGGGCAGCACGAAGGTAGCAAATAGCAAGAGGCATTTGCAACGGCTATAGGCATCGTGATATACACTTAGTGCTGGTGACGATTTGCGAAAAAAAAGTATTGACTGACACGGACTCTGCATCGTCTCGCTTGGGGACTCTCCACGCGGCGTAGAGAGGTGGATACTTCGCGTATGGGCAGATATATTCTCGCGCGGCTCGCGAGCCTGGTGTTTGTACTCTTCGCGGTGTCGCTGATCACTTTCCTCCTCATGCACACCGTGCCAGGTGGTCCGTTCGATGTTGGCGAGCGCCGTTTACCCGAGGCGACGCGTCTGGCACAGTTGCAAAAATACGGCCTCGATAAGCCGCTCTGGGAGCAGTACGTCCGCTACATGTGGCACGCCGTACACCTCGATTTCGGCGTTCCCTTCCAAAGCCCGACGGACTCGGTGATTGGCCTGATTAAGCGGGCATGGCCAGTGACGATCAAGATTGGTCTGCTCACCATTGGCCTCTCGTATTCGCTCGGTATCCTGCTCGGCTTCATCGCGGCGCTTCGGCAGAACACCTGGGTGGACTACCTCGTCACCTTCGGTGCGACGCTCGGCCTGACGGTGCCGAATTTTGTGGTGGCGATCTGGCTCGTCCTCATCCTCAGCGTCCGTTTTCAACTCCTGCCGACCGGTGGATGGGGGAGTCCGAAGCAATACATCATGCCGGTGATCGCCTACTCGCTCGCCCCGATGGCGCTCGTCGCGCGGTACACGCGCGTGAGCATCCTCGAAGTGCTGCGCGCGGATTACGTGCGGACGGCGCGGGCGAAGGGCCTGAGCGAGCGGCGCGTGCTCATCGCGCATGTGGCGCGCAACGCTCTGATTCCGCTGGTGACGGTGATTGGCCCGCAAATCCCCAACATCCTCACCGGCTCGATCTTCATTGAATCCACCTTCCGCATCCCCGGCCTCGGGCGCTTCTTCGTCACCAGCACCTTCACGCGGGATTACCCGATGATCCTGGCGCTCGTGCTGCTCGTCGCGGCCGTCTGGGGCATCACCTACCTCCTTACGGACATCCTCTACACGGTGCTCGACCCACGCATCCGCCTTACGGGTACATCCGGCGGGGGGAAATAAACGCATGGGAGCCTCGACCGCCGCCGCGTACGAACTTCCCGTCGCCGCCGAGACGCGCACACGCACGAATCTGCAACAGGCGACGCAGCGCTTCATGCATCATCGCCTGGCGATGGCGGGCCTCGCGATCACACTCGTCCTGATTCTCATCGCGCTGCTCGCACCGCTCCTTGCCCCGGAGCCGTACTACTACTCCGACCTCGCGCAGGCCAATCAGTTCCCGAGTTCCCATCATCTGCTCGGGACGGACGCGATCGGCCACGATTTCCTCAGCCGGATGATCTATGGTGTGCGCACGTCGCTGCTCGTCGGCTTTGCCGCCGTGGTGATCTCCTGCTTGATCGGGTTGCCGCTCGGCCTGCTCGCGGGGCTACGCGGGGGAGCGATAGACTTCGCCGTCATGCGGGTAGTTGATGTCATGACCGCCTTTCCGGGCATCCTCTTCGCGATTTTCCTCATTACGGTCGTCGGCGGTGGGGTGCTCAATGTGATTGTCGTGATCGGTCTCACCGGATGGGTGACGATCTGTCGTCTGCTGCGGGCGCAACTGCTCAGTTTGCGGGAAGAAGAGTATGTGACGGCGGCACGGAGCATTGGGGCGAGCGAGTTCGCCATCGCGACGCGCCATCTTCTGCCGAATGCGCTCGCGCCAATGATTATCACCATCACGCTCGCCATCCCCACCGCGATCTTCGCGGAGGCGGGGCTGAGTTTCCTCGGCATCGGCATCAACGAGCCGACGCCCAGCCTCGGGAAAATGGTCGCGGATAGCGCACCGTATCTCCGCGTGTATTGGCATCTCGGCTTTTTCCCGACGCTGGCGATCGCGCTGGCGATGCTCGGATTTACCTTTGTGGGCGATGGGCTGCGTGATGCGCTCGACACGCGGCTGCGCTAGACGACGGAGCGGGAAGCCGTCCGTATGCATTGGCGATCGGTGGTCGGAAGATTGGAAGGGAGCAAGGCAATGTCTGAGAAAAGAGGCGTCATTGACCGTGATTCGCTGGGCTACGAGCGCATCGCACT
Organism: Chloroflexota bacterium; assembly: GCA_030947205.1. Lineage (GTDB taxonomy): Bacteria > Chloroflexota > Chloroflexia > Thermomicrobiales > JALYUS01 > JALYUS01. Next base: position 1,019 of record JALYXG010000060.1, on the reverse strand, counting down.
TCTCCAAAAACGGCTGCGCCGCCGCGCGCTGCTCGGCGGATCGGCGGGCGCGGCAGTAGCGGCGCTCCTCGCGGCATGTGGTGGCAGTTCCGCTCCCACGGCGACGCCCGCGCCATCCGCTGCCGCACCGACGACGGCGCAAACAGTGGCAACATCTGTTCCGACGCGCGCGCCCGTTGTGGTCTCAACGACTGCCAGCGGTTCAGCACCGGCCGGGACGACAGCGGCCAGCCCAGCAGCAGCAGCCAGTCCGGCAGCGGCCAGCGGCGCCGCACTCCCGGCGGATGCAGCGCCGCCCGATCAGCAAGTCTACATCGTCAACACGACGAACGAAGCGAAGGTGATTGACTTCTACGAGGCCGTCTACGCCCGGCCGATCATCGCGGACCTCTTCAGCGAGCCACTCGTCCGCCTCAACAACGACTACGAACTCATCCCCGGCTCGGCGGAGTCCTGGAAGGCGAGCGACGACGGGAAGACGTGGACGTTCAAGATCGCGCAGGGGCTGGTCTGGAGCGACGGGAATCCGGTCACGGCGGACGACTGGGTGGCGACCTTCCAGTATGGCGCCGACCCCAAGCACGCCTGGGATTTTACCTGGTTTTTCCAGGGCATCATCAAGAACTGGGACGACGCGATTGCCGGCAAAGTGCCGCTCGATCAGCTCGGCGTCAAGCGAGGCGCTGACGCGAATACGCTCCTCTTCGAGACGCAAGTCGCCGCCCCGTACCTCCCGGCGATGCTCGTCTATTCCTGGCCGCTCTCGAAGGCGGCGCTAGCGAAGAGCGGGCCGCTGTATAACGCCAAACCGGAGACGGCAGTCTCGTCCGGGCCATTCATTCTCAAGCTCTGGCAGAAGGATCAGCAGATCGTCTACGAGCGCAACCCGACGTACAAGGGCAAACTGACGCCCGCCTACACGAAGATCATCCAGAAGGTCGCCGACCGGAAGACCTACTTCACCGCCTATCAGAACAACGAGATTGACTACATGGATAAGCCCGCGCCCGCCGAACTGA
>JALYXG010000058.1 GCA_030947205.1 Chloroflexota bacterium | reverse complement strand
TTGCCGGGGCGTGCGGCAGCGTAGCCGGGCGGCGAGGTGTTTCCAGCCCAGGGCGGCGAGGAGTGCGACGCCGAGCATCGCGATCGGCGCGGCGCGCACGGGCGCACGTAAGGCGTCGCCTCCCGGTATGAACCGATACAGGAGGGCGTAGGGGAGCGGCAGATGGCCGACATCTCGCCGTGCCAGATGCAGCGTTGGCCCGAGGGTGAGCACGAAGCCGCATCCCGCGAGCGCGAGCGCAAACCAGCGCAGGTGATCCTTTCGCCGCATCGCTAGCCCGATAACGGCAAGAAGAAGGGCAATGCCGCCGGGGAAGAGATACATTTCCGTGGACCACGTCCATGCGTGCACGCGAACGAGCCGACCGTACAGGAGGCTGTTCGGCGTCGCCGCGAGCCACGTCTGCGGTCGCGCTGACCAATACTCGACTTCGCGGAGGGGCCGGGCGAACGCTTCGCGGTCGGCAACGTGCATGAAGGGGGAAACGACGGGAACAAGCGCGGCGAATGCCACCGCAAGTCCGATGGCGATGCGCCTGATTGCCACCAACGATAGGAGATGCCGTTTCGTTGCAAGCACATATCCCGTATAGGCAGCAACGATAATCGCAGACCAGTATGCGTAATAACCGGCCGAGATCGCTTGGAGGAAAACGGTGGCGGCAAAAAGCATTGCATCTCGCCATCGCCGATGCCGGAAGGCACGGTCGAGAAAAAGCAGTTCGAGCGGTAGCCATTGCACCGACAGCAGCCCCACATGGTCGAGTTGCGCGAGGTGATAGGGGGAGAGGGCGAAGATCACGCCCGCGATCACTCCGCCGACACTACTACGAAGGAAATGCCACGCGAGGCAGTACATAAAGAAGCCGCACAGCGTCATGGTGAGGAGCAGCGTCGCGTTGTACGCGAGCAGCGCGTTCCGCGTTGCCGCGTAGATTGGCCCGGCGATCAGCGATTCGCCGAGCGTTAATTCGTCGCGGGCGAAGACCTTTGAGGCCGGATACAGGATGTTCGTTTCCCAGAACGGCGCGTCCCGGTGCATGAGCCACTGCGCGGGCCAGACAATCCGCCATGCCGTCGTCAGCGGATCGCCGGGGCCGGTGACGTGATCGCCCATCTGCCACGGCAACGGTCGCAGCCAGACGATCGCGAGCGCGAAAAAGAGCGCGAGAACCGCCGCGTGCCGCACGCCCGGTCGCTGCACCACTCTTTGCCATCGTTGGAGCGGGAGGCGCTCTTTTGCCTGGGATAGCGCACTGTTCACACGGCCAGTATACCGGTTCCTCTTGTTGCGCCGTATCGGAACGTGTATAGTCGGCCTCGGTCGAATGATGACCGCGCGTGGCGGCGACTGGCGAAAAACGTGGGTGACCACGGGGGAGCCGCCGCGCGGGATTGAAGGCCGTTCGCCTGGGCCGCGTCATCCCCGACGTGCGCGGCGGCATTGGACAGGAACCCGCACGGCACAATTTCGGAGTGATGGCGTCATTCTCCGCGAAAGCGAGGAACGACGATGCGGGCAATTCTCAGCGTTTGGGACAAGACGGATTTGGCGGCGTTCGCGCGGGGTCTGGTGGACCTCGGCTGGGAACTCGTTTCGACGGGCAACACCGAGCGCGCGCTCGCGGAGGCCGGGATTCCCGTTACGGGCATTGCCGGTGTAACGCAGTTTCCGGAAATCCTCGGCGGGCGCGTCAAGACGCTCCACCCCGCCGTGCATGGCGGTATCCTCGCGCGGCGCGACAACGCCGATGATATGGCGGCGCTCGCGGAACACGGCATTACCGCCGTTGATATGGTCGTGTCGAATCTCTATCCCTTCGTCGCGACGGTCGCCGATCCATCCATCGCGACAGCCGAGGCGTTGGAGAAGATTGACATCGGCGGCCCGACGCTCGTCCGCGCGGCGGCGAAGAATTACCCATCCGTCCTCGTCGTCACCGAATCAGGCGACTATAACCGCGTGCTGTCGCTGCTGCGCGCCGGTGGTGTGCCGTCGGAGGAGCGGCGCGCTCTCGCCGCGAAGGCATTCGCGCATGTCGCGGCGTACGACACGACGATTGCGGCGTATTTGCGCGCCGATGATGGTGCGCCGAAGGCGACCTTTCCCGCCGAGTTCAGCATCGCGGGCGCGCTGCACCAGCCAATGCGGTATGGCGAGAATCCGCACCAGGCCGCCGCGCTCTACCGCGCCTACGAACCGGGGCGGGCGGCGCGCGGTCTGCTCGGTGCGACGCAACTGGCGGGCAAGGAACTTTCCTACAACAACATCCTCGATGCCGACGCCGCATGGTCGGCGGCGTGCGACTTCCTCGGTTGGGAGCAACCAACGTGCGTGATCGTTAAGCACAACATCCCATGCGGTATCGCGCTCGGCGACGATCCAGAGACGGCGTTTCGGCGTGCCTATGCCTCCGACCCGCTCTCCGCGTTCGGTGGCGTGATCGCACTGACGACGCCCGCGACAGCCGCCGTTGCGGAAGCGATCGCGGAACTCTTCGTCGAGGTCGTCCTCGCGCCGTCGTTCGACGACGAGGCGCGCGCGGCATTCGCGCGGCGGAAGAATGTCCGCCTGCTCGCGATGGGCACGCCCGCCGCCGCGCCCGACGGCTGGGAAGTGCGCTCGGTGCAGGGCGGCTTCCTGCTGCAAACACAGGATGCGGTGATAGATGATCCGACGACTTGGAAGGTCGTCTCGCAGCGGCAGCCATCGGAAGCGGAACTGCGCGATCTGCGTTTCGCCTGGCGTGCGGCGCGGCATGTGAAGTCGAACAGCATCGTCCTCGTGCGGGATGGCGCGACGGTCGGGATCGGGGGGGGCCAGCCGAGCCGGATTGACGCCGCGAAAATCGCCCTCGCGAAGGCGGGCGACCGCGCGCGGGGCAGCGTGATGGCGTCCGATGCGTTTTTTCCGTTCGCGGACACGGTGGAACTCTGTGTCGCGATGGGCGTAACGGCTATTGCCCATCCCGGCGGCTCCGTCCGCGATGCGGAAAGCGTCGCCGCCGCCGATGCTGGCAACGCCGCGATGCTCA
>JALYXG010000042.1 GCA_030947205.1 Chloroflexota bacterium | reverse complement strand
CGGATCGGGCGATGGTGACGGTCCAAACGTCGCCGTTGTTGCTCGTGACCCTGGCCGCCGTCACGCTCGTCACAATCATCGCGGGCGTTGCGCCGTGGGTAATCGGCTGGTCCGGCAAACTGCTCGGTGGTGGCGGGTTCTAGTTCAAAGCCCCCAGTGGTCCCACACAGGACAAGCGGGTGCGCCGCCACGCGCGGTAGGAATACACCGTTGCGTTGATGCAGCTTCCTCGCTGAATCTCCGGCGCTGCACGACACATGCCGCCGAAACGACGGTCGAAAGCGATTGAACCGCAAAGACGCAAAGGGGAGAAAGAAGGGCGATTCCTTCTTTCTCTCCCTTCTTTGCGCTCTTTGCGTCCTGTGCGCCTTTGCGGTTTTCCCCGATTCCCGCCCCTGCCCGTAACATCGTTGACCGTTTATACGTTGACTATAGTGTAATGTATGACGGGAGGACGATTACATTCCTGTCACGGACCAGCGCCAGGAAGGCGGCAACGACGATGTTGGACACCAATCACTTCCAGATCGGGGCAGATCCGATCGCCGACGCGCTGTTCCTGATCGAACCGGACGGCGACACCTTCCGTTACGCGCATGTAGACAGCGCCTATACGAAACTGACCGGCTTCGCCCTGGAATGGGTGACCGGCAAGCGACTCGACGGCTGCCTGCCCGCCGCGCAAGGGGCGTTGCTCCTTCGGAAGTGCCGCGAGGCGGTTGCGGCGCACACATCGGTCAGTTATGAGGAGCGGGTCGTCGCCCATGACCGTGAGGTGACGGTCATCACCCGGCTCATCCCGCAGTACGACGCGGCGGGCGCGTGCGTCCGCCTGATCGGCACAATGACGGACATCACCGAGCGCCGCAACGCTGCGAGTGCTTTGCAGGAAGCGGCGGAGCAGTACCGCCTCCTGTTCGAGGGCAACCCGAACCCGATGTGGGTCTACGACCGCGAAACGCTCGTCTTTCTCGCCGTCAACGATGCGACGGTCGCGCATTATGGCTACAGTCGCGACGAGTTCTTGCAGATGACGCTCCGGGATATCCGCCAGTCGGACGATTTCACGCGCTTGCTGCAGCAGTTGCCGGAGCGGGCGGACGACCGTGCCGTCAGTGAATGGACGCACCGCAAGAAAGACGGGACGCTGATTCAGATCGAGACGACCTCCAACAGTTTTCTGTTCAGTGGTCGGTCGGCGCGCCTCGTCCTCGCCAACGACGTGACGGAGCGGAAGCGGACCGAAGACGCGCTCCGAGTGTCGGAGTTGCGTTACCGTTCCCTGACCCAATCCGCGAATGACGCAATCATCACGACGGACAGCGGTGGCACGATCACCTTCTGGAACACCGCTGCGCAGACGATGTTCGGATACGAGAAAGAAGATATTCTCGGCGCATCGTTCACCAGCCTCATGCCGATACGCTACCGCGATGCCCACAAGCAGGGGATCGCGCGGATGACGGCGACCGGCGAAGCTCGCGTCATCGGGCGCACCGCCGAGATGGACGGCCTGCGCAAAGACGGGAGCGAATTTCCGCTGGAACTCTCCCTTGGCACCTGGCAATCGAGCGGCGGGACGTTCTACAGTGCCATCGTTCGGAACATCACCGAGCGCAAGCAAATGGAAGAGGCGCTGCGCACGTCGGAATCGAGTTACCGCGCCCTGTTCGAGAGCGCGAACGACGCGATCCTGATCTTCGATTTCCATTCCACGCAGATCCTCGCGGCGAACCCGAAAGCGTGCGAGATGTACGGATATACCCGCGATGAATTCGTTGCCATTAATCTTCTCGCGCTTTCCCTCGATCACAAATTAACGGTGCAGCGCGTCCAAAAGGTGCTCGAAGATCTCCGCGTTTTCGAAACCGTCCATCGCCGCAAGGACGGCTCGCTGATTGACGCGTTTGTCAGCGCCTCCGTGATTCAGTATGACGGGCAGATGGCCGTCATCGGCATCGTCCGCGATATCACTGAGGCGAAACGAGTCGAGGCCGAGTTGCGTGCCGCGAAGGAAGCGGCGGACGCTGCCAACCGCGCCAAGAGCCAGTTCCTCGCCAACATGAGCCACGAAATTCGCACGCCGATGAATGGCGTGATCGGCATGACCGGCCTCCTGCTCGATACACCGCTGACCGCCGAGCAGCAGGAATACGCTGAAACGATCCGCACCAGCGGCGATGCGCTCCTGACGATTATCAATGACATTCTCGACTTCTCGAAGATCGAATCGGGTAGCCTCGATCTGGAGGAGCAGCCCTTCGATCTGCGCGACTGCCTCGAAGACGCGCTCGACCTGCTCGCCACCCGCGCCACCGAAAAGAACCTCGACCTCGCCTACCTCATTGACGACGGTGTGCCGGGGACTCCGGTCGGCGACGTGACACGGCTGCGGCAGGTGCTCGTCAATCTGGTCGGCAACGCGATCAAGTTCACGGCGACGGGCGAGGTCGTCGTTTCAGTCTCCTCACATCTGACGGCGGACCACCGGCACACCGTACAGTTCGCCGTTCGGGACACCGGCATCGGCATCCCGCCGGAGCGGATGGACCGCCTGTTCAAGTCCTTTAGCCAGGTGGACGCCTCGACGACGCGGATGTACGGCGGTACCGGTCTCGGTTTGGCGATCTCCAAGCGGCTGGCGGAGTTGATGCACGGCACGATGTGGGTCGAAAGCACGCCGGGCGAAGGCTCGACCTTCTTTTTCACGATCACCGCCGCCGCGATGCCGACGCAGACGCGCGTCTGGCAGCGGAGCGCACAGCCGTCGCTCGCCGGTCGCCGCATCCTGATCGTAGACGACAATGAGACGAACCGCCGCATCCTCACCCTCCAAGCACAGAACTGGGGGATGCGGGCACGAAGTGCGGAGCACGGCGCGGAGGCGCTGGAATGGATCCGGCGCGGCGACCCCTTCGATGTCGCGATCCTCGACATGCAGATGCCCGATCTGGACGGCGTCGCGCTCGCGGCGGCGATCCGTACCCATCGTGATGCCGATGCGCTCCCGCTCGTCATGCTCACCTCGATGGGCCGCCGCGAGCAGGGCGATCAGACCCACTTTGCCGCCTTCCTGTCCAAGCCGATCAAGCAATCGCAACTGCATGATGTGCTGATGGGCATCTTCGACGCGCAGCCGCGTAAACCGGCCCCGGCCGTCGGCGCGCAGCGCCTCGATCTGCATCTCGCCGAGCAGATGCCGCTACGTATCCTGATCGCCGAGGACAATATGGTCAACCAGAAACTCGCCGTCCAGTTGCTCGCCAAGATGGGCTACCGCCCCGATGTCGCGGGGAATGGTTTGGAGGCGATCCAGGCGCTCGACCGCCAGCCGTACGATGTCATCCTGATGGATGTGCAGATGCCGGAGATGGACGGCCTGGAGGCGACCCGCCGCATCTGCCAACGCTGGCCGCGCTCCGCCCGCCCGTTCATCATCGCGATGACCGCCGACGCGATGCAGGGCGACCGCGAGAAATGCCTGAACGCGGGGATGGACGACTACGTGACCAAGCCGGTGCAGATTTCTGTGCTCGTGGAAGCCCTGAAGCGGGCACGCCCGCTCGTTGCGGAGAGCGGCGCGGGCGCGCGTCTGACGGAGGCAACGGTCGGCGGCGACTCGCTCGACACGCTCCTCGATATGGCGACGCTCGACGATATCCGCGCGATGGTCGGCGACGACGGCGAGGACGGCCTGGGCGGCCTGATCGCCTGCTACCTCGATGACGCGCCCCATCTGTTAAAAGCGATGCGCGACGCCCTCGGCGCGCAGGATGCGGGTGCGTTGCAGGCCGCTGCGCACACGCTGAAGTCCACGAGCGCCTTGTTCGGCGCGACGGCCCTCGCCGGTTTGTGCGATGCCCTCGAACAGCGGAGTGCGGCGGGCCTGCTGGACGGCGCGCGCGTGCGCGTGGACGGCATCCACGACGCCTACGCCGAGGTCGAGCGCGCCATGCACCGCTTGCTTACCCCCGCCACCCTCCGCGCAACAGCCTGACGATTAGTAGGGGGAAGAGCACAGAGGACGCAGAGGTCAATCCTTTTTTCTCTTCTCTGTGCCCTCTGCGCTCTCGCCCTTCTTACGCTTCCGCCTGCTCGACAAGGCGCTGGACGGGCCAGGGGAAGGGGAAGTCGTGCCCGGCGCGGAGTTCGAGCAGGACGGGGCCATCGGCGGCGAGCGCTTCGTCCCACGCGGCGCCAATCTCGGACGGCTCGGTGACGCGGATGCCGCGCGCCCCGAACGCCTCGGCGTAGCGCACGAAATCTACATGGCCGATCTCCGTCGCGTGCGTCCGCCCGAAGGTCGTGCGCAGGGCGTGATGGATCATGCCGATCTGCTCGTCCGCATGGACGGCGATCACAACGGGTAGGCCGAGATTGCAGATTGTGCCGAAGTCGCTGCACGCCATCTGGAATGAGGCGTCGCCCGTCACGCCGACGACTTTCTTGTCGGGTCGTAGCAAACCCGCCGCCAGCACGCCCGGCACCGCGTAGCCCATCGCCCCCCACGAGCCGGGTTGCAAATGCGATTCGGGGTTGAAAGCGGGTACCTGAATCGGCGTCCACAGTTTCACCTGGCTGACATCGCTGACGACGAGGATGTCCGGTGTCATGCGCGTCGCCAGCGCGTCGAGCGCGACGCCGATGTGCCACGGGCGACGATCCCGGTACCGCGCCAACTCGATGTCAATGCCGCGTTGCTGCGACTCCCGCGCATGAGCGCATCGGGCGAGGGTTGCAGCGTTTTCCGGGCGCGGGCGGCATTCCTCCGCCAGCGCGCCGACTGCCTCGGCGAGCGCGGCAATCGAGGGCGCGGCGACGGTCAGCGCGCCGTCCGGCTCGTCGGTGGCATCAATGAGCAGCAACCGATCCCCGATCTGTTCGGCGAGTTGCGCGGCGGTCTCGGTGCCCGCACGGACGCCGATGCCGAGGACGAGATCGGCCTCCGCGACCTCCCGGTACGCCGCCGGATGGCTGCCGTCAGCCCCCCGATAGACGCCGATGGAGAGCGGATGGACGGTCGGCATCGCGGCATGGCCGTCCCAACTGTGGGCGACGGGCGCGCCGAGCCGCTCCGCGAGCCGGACGACCTGCCCGCTCACCGCTGGCCACCACGCATTCTTGCCGACGACGATGGCGACCCGCTGCGATCCTTCGATTCGCCCAATCGCGTCGTCAATCCCGGTGGCGGGCATTGTGTCGCGTGGTGTGGACGCGAACGCGTCGGCGGCGACGTTGATCGCGTCTGATTGGAGCGTGCTGAGGGGGATTTCGATATGCACCGGCCCCGGTCGCCCTGCCACCGCGAGCGCGAAGGCGCGGGTGAGCACGGCGGGGATGTCCGCCGCGTCCTCGACGCGCACCGACCACTTCGTCACCGGCGTGAAGGCTTCCTGCAAGAAGTCCGTCCGGTCCACGCCGTGGAATGCCTCCTTGAACGCGCCGTCCGGCACGCCGCCCGAGATGTGGACCAGCGGTGCGCCTTGCGCGTACGCGCCCGCCACACCGGAAAGCGCGTTCGTTGCCCCCGGCCCGGCGGTCGTGATACAGACGCCCGGCCTCCCCGTCAGCCGACCGTAGACCTCGGCGGCGATGGCGGCGTTGTTCTCGTGCTTGACCGTGATCGGGCGAATCTCCGGCGCGTCCGCCAGCGCGTCGAAAAGGTAGATGACATGGTCACCATCCAGCCCAAAGACCGTATCCACACCCTGCGCCTTCAGCCCCGCGACGACCGCCTGACTCGGACTCATCTC
>JALYXG010000726.1 GCA_030947205.1 Chloroflexota bacterium | reverse complement strand
TCGCCGCGAGCAGTGGCGTCGTGAAGAGTACATCGCCCATGCAGCACGGCTTGAGGACGAGCAGCCGCCGTGGCTCTGCCCAGCCCCCACGCGGCGGTCGTGTCAACGGCCAGCAGAGCATATGAAGCAGACGGCAGATTGCCCCAATCGCCGCATCTCGCGCCCGCTCCGACCACGCGATGTCGAGCGGCCATTTCTTCATACTGGTGGAGCAGGCTTCAGCCTGCCGCCTCGGAATGCAGGCTGAAGCCTGCTCCAGCAAAGCAGACACCTTCATCAATTGCATAACAGCCACCTGCTTCGAGCATTTCTCCTCTTCCCCCATGGGGAATCGGGTGCCCTTTGGGCGGATGGGGGTTAGGGTTCCGGCGCATCGCCCACCGCAAACGTCAACTCGCCGCGCGCCATAAGTTTGCCGTCCACCGTCGCGGTCGCCTGCCCTTTGCCGATGCCGCGCCGCATCGCGTCCAGCGTCACGGCAAGGCGGAGTGTATCGCCGGGTCGCACCTGCCGCTTGAAGCGCACGCCATCTATGCCAGCAAAAAAGGCCAACTTGCCTTTGAAGTCGTCCATGCTGAGGAGCGCGACCGCGCCGACCTGCGCCAGCGCCTCGACGATCAGCACGCCGGGCATCACGGCGTACTGCGGGAAATGGCCGGGCACCCAGAAAGCATCGGCGCGCACATCCAGTTCGCCGACAGCGGATTTCCCTCGCTCCAACTCGACGATCCGGTCTACGAGCAGGAAGGGCGCGCGATGGGGGATAATCGCCTCGATTGCCGTCCGGTCAAGCATGCTGCACCTCGGTCCCACTTCCGACTATTCTTTCGTACGCGCCGACGCTTCATCGCGCCGCGCCGCCCGTCGCCGTGCAATCGTCTGACGGAGCCGCACCTGCCGCACGACGAAGAGCACGAGTAGAACGATCAGGGCGATGATGATATAGAGATAGATCGAGAGCACCGCGCCAGTCCTTACATTATTCTCTGATGGTGGCGGGCTGATGAGCCTTCAAAACTTGATTCGGCAAGAGGCTCACAGGTTGGAAAGCCTGTGCTACCGGTAGCCGGGCGCCCTCTGGGCAGATTTCCAGCCTGCGTCCCCGGATTACCGATTCAGCCAGTTAAGGTTCATTAGCCTGCCGCACTCGTTCGATTCGGCAGGCTAAAGTCCGCCACCACCAATGCGTTGTCGGCTCGCCATAGAATATCCAACCTCACACATCAGGAAATCGCTGCCGCTTCGCGCGCAAACGAGCCGCGCCGGACAAGTTGCCGCCGCTGCTGCCCAACACCGACGAGGACGATCTCCGCACCCAGCAGTTGCTCCAACCGCTCGATGTACGCCCGCGCATTGGCGGGCAGATCGTCGGCGGTCTGGGCATCGGCGGTATCCGTCTGCCAGCCTGGCCACTCCTCGTAGATTGGCTCGGCCCGCGCGTATGCCTCGGCGAGCGTGGGGATCGTTTGCACCGTCTCACCGTTGATCCGGTACCCCGTGCAGACCTTGATCGTCTCGAACGCACCGAGTACGCCCATGCCGGTGAGGGCGATGCGCGTGATGCCGTTGAGCCGCACGACGTAGCGCGCCGCCACCGCGTCGAACCAGCCCGTGCGGCGCGGTCGGCCCGTCGTCGTGCCATACTCACGACCCAGGCTGCGGATTTCGTCGCCAATCGCGTTCGTCAGTTCGGTCGGCATCGGCCCGGCGCCGACGCGCGAGCAGTACGCCTTGAAGACGCCAAGTACCGTCGTCACCTGCCCCGGTGCGATGCCGGTGCCGAGGCACGCGCCCGCCGCCGTCGGCGAGGAGGACGTCACGAACGGATAGGTGCCGAAGTCTGGGTCGAGCAGGGACGCTTGCGCCCCCTCGACGAGCACATGTTTCCCGGCGTCCAACGCATCCTGGATTAGCACTTCGGTCTGCGTCACGTATGGCCGCAGACGCTCGCCGTACGCCAGCATCTCCGCGACGAGCGGCTCCAGCGCGACCGGCTCGGCGCGGAAAATCTTGACGAACTGGTCGTTGCGGTACGGCAGGACGAAAGCGAGGCGGCTGCGGAGCGCTTCTTCATCGAGCAAGTCCGCGACCCGGACGCCGGTGCGTGCCATCTTGTCCATGTACGCGGGGCCGATGCCGCGCCGCGTCGTGCCGATGGCCGCCTCGCCTCGCCGCTCCTCTTCGAGGGCGTCGAGCGTCGGGTGGTACGGCATGACGAGGTGCGCCTTGTCGGAGATGTGCAGATTGGCAAGGTCAATCCCGTGCGCGGCGAGGGCATCCATCTCTTTGATCAGCGTCTGCGGGCCGATTGCCATACCGTTGCCGAGGACGCAGATCGTGCCGGGTGTGAAGATGCCGGACGGGATAAGGTGAACAGCAAAGGTGCCTTGCTCGTTAATCACCGTGTGGCCGGCGTTGGAGCCGCCCGTCGCCCGCGCGACGATGTCCACATCGCGCGCCAGCGTGTCGGTGATCTGGCCCTTCCCCTCGTCGCCCCACTGTCCGCCTAACACCACCGTGACCGGCATCGTCGTACCCTCGTCTATCCTGCGGGCATCGCGCCCCGCGCGTCGTTTTCGCTCAGTGGGGATGGTTACCCGCACGAGTGTAGCCCATC
>JALYXG010000725.1 GCA_030947205.1 Chloroflexota bacterium | reverse complement strand
CCAGTGTGTGATGGTAATTGACGTCCGTGATGCGCGCCGTATCCTCGGCCCGCTCGACGTACCGCCCGATCCAGTAGAGCGATTCAGCGATGCGACTCAGCATCGCTTCGCGTCAGGACTGAGGACTGAGGACTGAGGACTGAGGATCATGCGTCCCTCCGTGCGGTGCGTTGTTCATCGCGTTGTTGTTCGACTTTGGCGCGTAGACCGCCGATGATTCGTGCGACTTCGTCGGCATTTTCAAGCAATCGTCTGAATGTCTCTTCGTCGAGGTATTCTGCGTCAAGTGCGACATAGAGCAACGATCGCGTTTCGGCGCACGACGCTTTCGCGGTCGAGAGGAACTGATGGAACTCTGCGCGCCCACCGCGTTCGAATCCTTCAGCGACATTCGACATGATGGATACTGATGCACGTTGCAGTTGCCGCGTGAGGCCATAATCTTTCGCGAATGCGCCTTGTCGGGTCACGCGATACACATTTCGCGTCAGCAATCGTGCTTTCTGCCAGGCGTACAGATCCTCGAATCGCTCAACCTTGCCCACGCACGTCTCCCCCTCAGTCCTCAGTCCTCAGTCCTATCGTAACACCCACGTATCTTTGCTCCCGCCGCCCTGGCTGCTGTTAACGACGAGCGAGCCGCGGCGAAGGGCGACGCGGGTGAGGCCACCGGGGAGGACGTGGATCTCTTTCGGGCCACTGAGGATGTACGGGCGCAGATCAATGTGTCGGCCTTCGAGTCGCCCGCCATCGCCCACGTCGTCGGGGATGAAGGAGGGGCTGCGGGAAAGGGGGACGACGGGCTGGGCGATATAGTCGCGCGGGTTGGCGGCAACGCGGGCACGGAACGTCTCGATCTCCTCTTCGCTGGCCGCCGGGCCGATCAGCATGCCGTACCCGCCGCTCTCGTTCGCCGCCTTGATAACGAGTTCTCCCGCGTGCGCGATGACGTACTCGCGCTGCTCGGGGTCAGACGGCAGGTACGTCGGCACATTACCGAGGATCGGCTCTTCGTTCAGGTAGTAACGGATGATTGCCGGGACGTAGTGGTAGATCACCTTGTCGTCCGCGACGCCTGTGCCGATCGCGTTGGCGAGCGCAACATTGCCTGTCCGCACCGCGCCCAGAAGGCCTGCGACGCCGAGCATGCTATCGGACCGGAAGGCGAGCGGGTCGAGGAATTCGTCGTCCACACGGCGGTAAATGACATCCACCGGCTCCCGACCGCGCGTCGTGCGCAAGTAGACACGGTTGTCCACGACGAAAAGATCACGCCCCTCGACCAGTTCGATGCCCATCTGCTGTGCGAGGAAGGCGTGCTCGAAATACGCCGAATTGTAGATGCCGGGGGTGAGCAGCACGACTGTCGGGCCGCCGGAGCCGCGCGCAGCGACGTGGGGCGATAAGGCGCGCAGGTTCTCGCTCAGTTGGCTGCAATAATGGTCCACGGAGCGGACGCCCAATTCGCCGAACCAGTCCGGCAGCACGCGCCGCATCGTCGTCCGGTTCGCGAGGACATACGAAACGCCGCTCGGGCTGCGCAAGTTGTCTTCGAGCACCAGGTACCGCCCGCTGGCGTCGCGCACGAGATCGCTGCCGACGATGTGGATGTAGAGGTTATGCGGCACATCGATGCCAACGACCTCACGGCGGAAATGGCGCGCCCGGACGATCAACTGGCGCGGCACGATGTGGTCTTCGAGGATTTCCTGATCGTGGTAGATGTCGTGGATGAACAGGTTCAGGGCGCGGATGCGCTGCTGAAGGCCCGACTCGATCAACCGCCATTCGTCTGGCGGGATCAGGCGCGGGATGAGGTCGAAGGGGAAGATGCGCTCCGTACCGTGCTCGGAGTCGGAATAGACGGTGAAGGTGATGCCCTGATGGAGAAACGAGCGGTTGGCGAGGTCGCTTGCGTGGCGTAGGTCGCTCGCATCCAATTGGGCGAGTTGCGTGGCGAGCGGGCGGTAATGCGGGCGGGGCGCGACCTTCCCGCCGGCGCCCGGCGTGAACATCTCGTCGTAGAACCCGCCGGTATCGTAATCGCGCACGAGCGGGTTCGTCGCAATCGTGTCCGGAGGCGTGACGCGTCTGGCGATGGGAGTATCCTTCCTAACCCCCGGCCCCTTCCTTCGGAGGGAAGGGGAGCAGGTAT
>JALYXG010000720.1 GCA_030947205.1 Chloroflexota bacterium | reverse complement strand
TGGTGATGCCGCGCGGCGTGATGCCGTGCTCGATGTTGTACGCTTCCTGGATGGCGCGGCGCCGCACCGTCTCCGAAATCGCGAACTTCATCGAGTCCGTTTCGCGGTCCGCGTACATAATCACGAGGCCGTCCACATGGCGGGCGGCGCGACCACTGACCTGAATCAGCGAGCGGTTGGAGCGCAAAAAGCCCTCTTTGTCCGCATCGAGAATCGCGACGAGCGAGACTTCCGGCAAGTCCAACCCTTCCCGGAGCAGGTTGATGCCGACAATCACATCGTAGACACCGAGGCGCAGTGACCGCAGGATGTCCACCCGTTCCAGTGTCTCGATGTCGTGATGGAGATATTGCGTCTTGACGCCCATCTCTTTGAGATAGTCCGTCAAGTCCTCGGCCATCCGTTTGGTCAGGGTCGTAATCAGGGCGCGCTGCCCCTTGCTGACGCGGACGCGCACCTCTTCGAGCAGATCGTCAATCTGGCCGTCGGTCGGGCGGACGGAGATGATCGGGTCGAGCAGCCCCGTCGGGCGAATGACCTGCTCCACGACCTGCGCGCCGCCTTCTTTGGTGTGGATGATCTCGTAGTCAGCGGGCGTCGCCGAGACGTAGACGGCCTGATTGATGTGTCGCTCGAACTCGTCGAACCGGAGCGGGCGGTTATCCAATGCACTCGGCAAGCGGAAGCCGTACTGCACCAACTGCTCCTTGCGCGAGCGGTCGCCGCCGTACATGCCGCGCACTTGCGGCAAGGAGATGTGCGACTCGTCCACGATCAGCAGGTAGTCGTCCGGGAAATAGTCGAGCAGCGTCCACGGCTGATCGCCCGCGCCGCGCCGCGCGAGGTGGCGGCTGTAGTTTTCGATGCCGGCGCAGTAGCCGACCTCGGAGAGCATCTCCAGATCGTACATCGTCCGCTGCTTGATGCGCTGCGCTTCGAGCAGTTTCCCCTGCGCCTCGAACACTTTGACCTGTTCCTGCATCTCCTCCTCGATGTCCCGCATCGCCGCCTGTAACTTCTCCTGGCTCGTGACGAAGTGCTTGGCAGGATAGATGTCCACCGCATTGTGCTCGCCGAGCACTTCGCCGGTCAGTGGGTCCACCGAGACGATGCGCTCAACCTCATCGCCCCACAGTTCGATCCGCAGCGCGATCTCCTCGTATGCCGGGAAGACTTCCAATGTGTCGCCGCGCACCCGGAAGGTACCGCGCACGAGCGTCGAATCGTTGCGCTCGTACTGGACATCCACGAGGTGCCGCAGGACGCGCTCGCGGCGGATGCTACCGCCCTTGCGGAACGAGACGACCGTCTTGCCGTACTCCTCCGGCGCGCCAATGCCGTAGATGCACGAGACGGACGCGACGATCACGACATCCCGCCGCTCGAACAGGGCGCGCGTCGCGGCATGGCGGAGCCGGTCTATCTCCTCGTTGACTTCGGATTCCTTCTCGATGTAAGTGTCCGAGCGGGCGATATACGCTTCCGGCTGGTAGTAGTCGTAGTAAGAGACAAAGTACTCGACGGCGTTGTTCGGCAGGAACTCCTTGAACTCGCTGTAGAGTTGCGCGGCGAGTGTCTTGTTGTGCGAGAGGATGAGCGTTGGCTTCTGGACGCGCTCGATCACCTTCGCCATTGTGTACGTCTTGCCGCTGCCCGTCACGCCGAGCAGCGTCTGATGCCGGAACCCTTCCTGGATACCGCGCGACAGTTTCTCGATCGCCTGTGGCTGGTCGCCCGTCGGCTCGAACGGCGAGACGACGCTGAACTTCGTATCAATCACCGGGGCGGGACGGACCCACTCCTGCGGCTCCTCGATCTGTGTTTCGACGCGTTCTGCCATCGGCTGTGACCCTCCTGTAGACCCCGGAATCGAGCGCGATCACTCGCGTATGTAACGACCGATTATACCAGAACGGGCGTACCAGAACGAGGGGTTTAAGTCGCGTATACCGCCGTCGCGCCGCCATCAATGACGAGCGTCGCGCCGGTGATGAAGCCCGCGTCGTCGCCGACGAGGAAGGAGGCGAGGGCGGCGACTTCCTCCGGTGTGCCCGCGCGGCCGAGTGGGATGCGGGCGACGAGACGATCCAGCATGTCGGGCCGGACGAGCGGGGTCTGGATCGTGCCGGGGCAGATCGCATTGGCCGTCACACCGCTCGTGCCGAGGTCGAGGACGAGCGAGCGGGTGAAGTTGATGACGCCCGCTTTCGATGCCGCGTACGCGGGGTACGGGTAGCCGACCAGGCCGCTCGTCGAACCCATATTCACGACGCGGCCCCATCCCCGCTTCCGCATGGCGGGGATGAACGCTTTGGCACAAAGGAACATGCCGGTGAGGTTGACGGCGAGCACGCGGTTCCACGCTTCGACG
>JALYXG010000719.1 GCA_030947205.1 Chloroflexota bacterium | reverse complement strand
AACTGGGTAGATTTGCCCAATGAGGAGTTCCACGCGCGCACGGCGGAAGCGTTGAGCGGCGACGGCTGGGTCGTGGACGGCAATTATCCCGTCGTGCGCGACCTGACAATCGGGCACGCGGAGACCGTTGTCTGGCTCGATTATCCGCTCATCATCCCGCTCTGGCGCGTCGTTCCGCGCACGCTGCGGCGGATCATCCGGCAGGAAGAACTCTGGAACGGCAACCGGGAGACGTGGCGCGGCGCATTCTTCGGTCGTGATTCCCTCGTCCTCTGGATACTGAAGATGCACCGCGTGCGGCGGCGCGAGTTCGCCGCCCTGTTCGGCGCGCCGGAGCACGCACACCGGACCCTCGTCCGCCTCCACTCCCCGCGTGCGACGGCTCGCTGGCTCGCGCGGATTGTCCAGGGGACGCCTCATGTGGTGGAGCAGGCCGCAGCTCGCCATTCATAGCGAGGAACGTCGCGTTATTTCGTGAAGACCGGTTCCGCCAACCGCTCCAGGAGTACGGCGGAGGAGTTTTCGATGTCGGCGTGTAGGGAGTTGCCGTGCGCGTCCATCGTGACGATCGCCGGGAAGTCGTGGACGCGCAGGTGCCACATTGCCTCCGGGATGCCGAACTCCAGCAGGTTCACATCGAGTACCTCGTCAATGCAGCGCGCATAGTATTGCGCCGCGCCGCCGATGGCATTCAGGTACACCGCGCCATACTCCTGCAACGCGGCGAGTGTCTTCGGCCCCATACCGCCCTTGCCGATCACCGCGCGCACGCCGTACCGCTTGATGATCTCGCCCTGATACGGCTCCTCGCGGATGCTCGTCGTCGGCCCCGCCGCCGTGATTTTGTAGGCGCCATTTTTCATCACGACCGGCCCGCAGTGGTAGAGGACGGAGCCGTGCAGGTCCGCCGGTGGCTCGTGCTTCATCAGGTAGGCATGCACCGCGTCGCGCCCCGTGTACATCTCGCCCGAGATCACGACGACATCCCCCACCTTCAGATCGCGCACCTGCTCCTCGGTGACTGGCGCGCGGAGTATTTTCTCCTTGCCCGTCAGCGAGAAGCCATTGGGGGAGTGCTGAGTGCTTTCTCCTGTCTGCTGCTTGCTGCCCGCTGTCTGCTCGTCCTTGTAGAGCCAGCGCTTGATACCGCCCGATTCCGCGTCGAGCACGACGCCGAGGCGGCGGAAGGCCCAGCAACTATAGGCGACGGAGACGAAGAAGCTGGCGGGCAGCCTGTTGAGTACGCCGACTTTGCAGCCGATCAGCGTCACGCCGCCGCCGAAGCCCATCGTGCCGATGCCGAGGGTGTTGGACATCTGCATGATGTACTCTTCGAGTCGCTGAAGGTCCGGGTGCGGGTTTGTGTCGTCGAGCGAGCGGAACAACTGCTCCTTGGCGTGCAGGTAGCCGGAAGAACGGTCGCCGCCGATGCAGACGCCGATTGCGCCCGTGCTGCACCCCTGCCCCTGCGCCTGCCAGACCGCGTGCAGCAGGCACTTGCGTACGCCGTCGAGGTCGCGCCCGGCCCGGCCGAGGTGCGGGAGTTCGGCGGGCAGCGCGTACTGGATATTCTTGTTTTCGCATCCCCCACCTTTGAGCAGCAGTTTGACCTCGATCTCCTCCCGCTCCCACTGCGCGAAATGGATCGTCGGGCTGCCGGGGCCGAGGTTGTCGCCGCTGTTCGCGCCGGTCAGCGAGTCCACCGAGTTCTCGCGCAGCTTGCCGCGCTTCGTCGCCTCCACGACCGCTTCGTGGATCAGCCGTTTCAGGACGATCTGATTCGTCCCAACTGGTGTGTGTACTTCGAAGGTCAGCCAGCCCGTGTCCTGGCAGATTGGCCCGACATTCTCGCAGGCCATCTCGATATTCGTCGTAATCACGCCGAGCGCCTGCGCGGATCGCTCGCCCGTCTCCGTCTCGACCGCCCGCGCCATCGCCCGACGCACATCCGGCGGCAAGTTCGTCGAGGTCTCGGTGATCAGCGCCAAAATGCTGTCGCGAAATTCGTCCATGTCGTTTGTCCTTGTCGTTTGTCCTTGTCGTATGAGCGGCATGGTGCGCGGAATGCACCCGAAGTGGCCCTTACCTAATTTACTCCATCGTCGGCTTCAAGCATCGAGAGAAAGGTGGCCGCTGTGATTATCAGTACACCCTGGTACTCCCGAATGTCCAGCAAGTCCTTGTCTTCGCTCACCAAATAGGAAGACTGGCCGGCAACCGCCGTTGCAAGGAATTTGTCGTCCTTGGGATCGCGGCAGATAGCGGGAATGTCCGCGAGGATTGCTTCCTCGGCATTCGAGAGGATGCCAAGGATCGCTTGCAGGTTGCGGGTGGCGAGGCCACGATACTTACGCGTGAGATCTGAGCGTGTCATCACCTCAAGAAGCTCGATGAGAACAGGCTGCGAAATGACCAAGCGGTATCGGTCCGAGTAGTCGAAGACGAGCCGTCCCCAGAAACCATCTGCATTGATGAGGCTGCGGACAAAGATCACTGTATCGAAAGCGACGCTAATCACGCTGCCTCGCACGCACCTCGCGCACCGCAGCGTCAATATCGGCGTTTACCTCTTCCTCGCTCAATCCCCTGGCGCGAATCTCCTCCCGTACTGGCGCGAAGTAATCATAGAGTTCTTTGAGCCAAGGTGACCCCTGCTGCTCTTTGATCTCGACCAGCTTGATGAGTACGCCGCCATCGGTTGATGTCACGGCGACAAGATCGCCTTTCTTCAGTCCGAGGCTTCTTCGCATCTCAGCCGGCAAAGTTACTTGGCCCTTTTCCTGAACTCGAACGAGTCTCTGTTTCGATTGTTTGGACAATACCATGATTTTCCTCCGAACGTATGACTTTCCGGTAGTATGGCCGATGGTGTACACTCTGTCAATCGGCCATTGGTTTTCTGCGTCATGTGAGGTAAGAACGTCGCAGGCAATCGGAGGATGGAGGTTGCATGGCGATAATTGGCCATATCGTGCGCGGAAGGAATCATGACGTCATGAGGAATCAACGCCCCAATGCGCTACATGCGCTATGGCTCTTGGAAATACCAATCATCTATTTTGGCGCTCAATTCCTGCCAAAATGGCTTGGTAACATCATTGGCATCCTCGCTGCTCTTCTCCTGACGATTGGGTTCACCATTCTCTTGTTGATTGTGGCGTGGCGCAATCGTCATCGCCCTTATAGTTCTCAGCCACGATGACGTTTCGGCGCAGGCCCATCTATTTCTACCGGCGGATCTTCCGGCACGATGTCTGGAACATCGGCATCGTGGACGCGCCGATCCATACCTTCCTGACGCCGGGCGCGCGGCCCCCGGTGCGCTGGCTACCGGAGCCGCCGCGCGGATCGTTCCTCGCCGACCCGTTCGTGGTCGAAACAAAGGACGGTCCGGTGATCGTCGCGGAGCATTTTTCCTATGCCGAGGGGAAAGGGCACATCGCGGCCCTCGCATCCACGCCGGATGGCGGTTTTGGCCCGCCGACGCCGATCATCGAAGAGCCGATGCATATGTCCTACCCCGCCATCGTCCAGCACGAGGGGCACATTTACTGCATTCCGGAAACCGGCACAGAGCGCGCGCTCCATTGCTACGAGGCGACCGCGTTCCCGTATCACTGGGAGCGGCGCGCGACCTTGATCGAGGACTTCGCCGTCCTCGACGCGACGATTTTCCCGCACGAGGGCCGCTGGTGGCTGTTCTGCTCCGAGGACGACGGCTCGCCGGGCACGACGCTGCATCTCTGGTATGCTGCCGACCCGCTCGGCCCGTGGACGCCGCACGCCGCGAACCCGGTGAAGCGCGACCTCCGCTCCAGCCGACCCGCCGGGATGCCCTTCGTCCACGACGGCTGCCTGTACCGACCCGCGCAGGACTCCACGC
>JALYXG010000710.1 GCA_030947205.1 Chloroflexota bacterium | reverse complement strand
CGCAGGCGATCTCCCAGACGGCGCAGAACATCATCAACCTCGCCCTGCTCGTGACCGTTGCCGGGATCAGCAAGTCCGCGACCGCCGTTTCCGGCATCATCGTCGCCTTCGCGCTGCCGGGGGTCATCTTCAGTACCATCGCCGGGGTCGTCGTGGACCGCTCGAACAAACGCCGGATAATGATCTCGGTGCATCTCCTACGCGCGGTCGCGGTCGTCGGATTCACGCTCGTCGCGGATTTTCCCGTCGCGGTCGCGCTGATCGGCATTTACGTGTTGGGTTTCATCTTCGCCTCCGTCAGCCAGTTCTTTGGTCCGGCGGAGGGGGCGGCGATCCCGTTCGTCGTCCGGCGGCGCGATCTGGCGCAAGCAAATGCGCTGTTCACGCTGACCGTCACGATCTCGCAACTCGTCGGCTTCGCGACGCTCGGGCCGCTGCTCGTCGGCGTCCTCGGTCTCAACCGGCTTTATCTCTTCGTCGCACTCCTTTTCCTTTTCTGTGCGGCACTGATTTGGACGCTTCCCTCGATGCAGGCGCCGCCGCGCGAGCGGGTAGACGGGCGCGGCCCGATGGAGGTGCTCTGGTTCGACATCCGCGAGGCGTGGGTCTACATCTACCGCGATCGGCTGCTGCGCAAGGCGATGGGGTTTCTCACATTCGCGTCGTCGGCGTTCCTCGCGGTCGGCACGCTCGCGCCGAAGTTCGCAACAAATGTGCTGCAACTGTCACAAAGCGGGCTTGGCTACATCCTCGCACCCGCCGGGATCGGCATGGTGATCGGCGTTGTGCTGGTCGGGCATTTCGCGACGCCGGAGAACCGGGAAACGATGATCCACGGCGGCGCGCTCAGCCAGGGCATCATGCTCTCGCTCTTCGCGACCGTGCCCACGGTCGGCTACCACTTCCTCGGTCGCCCTGCGTCCGGTCCGGCGTGGCCCGTCGTTTTCAGCGTGATGGCCTGCACGCTGCTCCTGGGGATCGGGCAGGCGTTCATCGTCGTGCCGAGCCAGACACTCCTGCAGGAGCGCAGCGGGGAGGAGGTGCGGGCGCGCGTGCTTTCAACATTCTTCACGCTCTCCAACGCCTCCGCGCTCGTGCCGACGTTGACGGCGGGGTTGATCGGTGACACCATCGGGGTCCAGGCGGGCATCCTGGCGCTCGCGATTGGCGCCCTGGCGCTCGGTATCTGGAGCACGACGATCAGCGGGCGCGGTGATCGGCGGGCAATCGGCGGGGGGGAGGGGCGATGAAATTGGGACATACACGATAACCCGCGCAACCAATCGGTGCGTTCTTCGTTATAGTCGTAGCAGCGGGGCGCTGCGGCGACGAAGTGGGCAGGAGCAGGAAGTTGTCATAACTCGAAAAATTGTTGTGACGCCCGCTAGTTGACCGGGGCAGATCGTTGGTATAGGATAAGGCGTCGCGAGCGTTCGGTCGGTATTGTACAGAGGAGGAACGGGCCATGCGTGTGTCTGGGCAAAAACTGCGAATCGCAGTAGGTACGGGGATTGCGGCACTGATGCTGACGCTCGGTGTCTCATCCGTTGGTGCGACCGCACCGAGCAGCGTTGATCCGGGTGGGTTGACGGTCGTCATCGTTTCGAACACGTCTTCGCCGGTGAACACGAACCCGACGCGGACGAACACGACGTACCGCGATGCGGTGCGCGTCACCAACACCCCGCTCGACCAGTCGGGTGGTTTCCTCGGCCAGGGCAACGGCCTCGATGAGTGCCTGTATGTCGCGACCGGCAATGTCACCAACGCAGCGAACATCTCGAACGTTGACTTCAGTCCGAGTGATGCGCCGCCTCCGGGTTGCCGCTTCGCGCCGACCGCGCCGATCATCCAGCCTGCCGCTTACCCGTTGTGGGAAGTGCAGACCGGTGGCCCGTCGAACGCGACGAACGTTCTCGTTGTCCCGCCGACCGGCGTTCCGGGCAACACGACCCGCCCATCCAAGGGCTACGTGATCGAGACCTTCCGCTAAGGTTTGTCCCGATCTGGCAACGACTTCCCGAAGCGGCTCCCGAAAGGGGGCCGCTTCTTTGCGTGTGTCCTGGAGCAGTTTTCTGTGGTATTGAGCCGAGGAGTGACGCAGTTCGCGAGAGAAACCCGGTGGTGGCGGGCTCCGGGTACCCTCTGGGTGGCTTGCCTCTCTGCCGGAGGCTAATGAACATTAACAACTGAATCCGGTAATTGGGTGGAGCAGGTTTCCGGGTGCCCTCCGGGCGGCATGCCAGACTCACAGGTTGAAAACCTGTGCCACCAAGCCATTACCAGTGAAGTTGTTTGTTTATAAGTTCGCCGTCACCGGAGATGTGCTGCGGGATGAGTAGTTACACAAACTGCTGGAGGAATAATCGAATCGGTCTCAGGGTAGGCGAGAGCGATAGACCCGTGCGACACTGTCCTGCCAGATCAGTTGCTGCTCTGACATCCCCATAGCCGTTGCATCTTCGCCTCGATACAGAACTA
>JALYXG010000639.1 GCA_030947205.1 Chloroflexota bacterium | reverse complement strand
AGCGATCAGTACGATCAACTGGCCGCGCAACTCGCCAAGGAGTTGGTCCCCGAGAAGCGTGCTGGGATCGAGAAGCAGATGAATGACATCATCGTCACCAACTACTTCCACATCCCGATGGTGGACCGCTACTCCAACAACGGCCACGCGAAGGAACTGATCAACACGAACTATACGCCGTGGGACTCGGCGCTGTGGAACGTCGCGTACTGGCAGAAGAAGTGACGCGTAACCAGTAGCCAGTACCCAGTAGACAGAAGGGGGAGTCGCGCGACTCCCCCTTCTTTTATTTGCGCGCACAGTGATAGGTGGCGTAGGCTTCAGCCTGCGGTTCTCCCGATAGTTCCTCTCTCCATCAGAAGCGCACGGTAGTCCATCGTTCCATTGAGATAGTTGCTACCGGCACAGTGGCAATGGCACGTTCGTTGCTTACCTTACTCGCTACCTGATATGATCGGCGCCGCATCATGCGGCCGCGCCGGGAGAAAGAAGGAGGCAGGCCACGATGGTTGAACGACACGATGGCGAGGGCGGCAAGACGTATGTCCCGCCGACACCCGAGAACATCAAACCCCACGGATCGCGCGACAACGCGGTGGAGATGGGTGCGGGTGGGACGCATGAGCGCGAAACGCTCGACGCGCAGCGCGAGAAGATGGCCGATCCCGCCCGCGCGACGGACGATCCAGGTCGTACCGATAACCCACTGGGCACCGGCGTCGGGTACGCCGGTGAAGGTAGCGCCGATTACGGCGAGCAGGAGAAACGGATGAGTACAAGCACGAACAGCCCGAAACGACGCGACGAGAACGACAAAAGCGCGACGACGCGGCAGCAGCAGGAACAGCAACACCATTCGCATTCCTCGTCTGGGCAGAAGCCCGGTACGGGCGGGAATAGCGGCCAGCAAAGTACGGGTGGCCTGCCGCCGAGTCAGGGTACTGGCAGTACCCCGCAAAGCCACACCCCGCGACCATCGAGCGCGGAGACAAGCGCGCAGCATGGCACGACCAACAGCCCCGCGCCGACATCCGGTACGAACAGCGGCACCGAGGCGAGCAAGGGTACAATTGGTGGCACGCAGGATCACGGGACGGTGAAGACGCCGCAGGGCCAGAACGTCTCGACGCAAGGGCAAGGCCCCGCAACTCAGGGGCAATCGAAGACCGATGACGCCAGAAATCAGGCGCAGGATAAGACGGGTGATGCGAAGAGCGCCGTGCAAGACAAAGCAGGCGACCTGAAAGATCAGGCTCAGAATAAGATTGACGACGCGAAAGACACGGCTCAGGACAAAGCGAGCGAAGTGAAAGATCAGGCCCAGACGCGGCTGACCGATATGCGAGGGCAGGCGCAAGGTGCGTTCGATGACGCCAAGACCCAGGCACAGGGTAAATTCGACGCCGTCACCGGGCAGGCGCAGGATACGCTCGAAAGCGTCCGGGCGAACCTGCAAACCCGGACTGACGCCCTCAAGGAGACCGTTACCGGCAGAACGGATCAACTCGTCGGCACCGTTGGCGAGAAGGGCGACCTGGCGAAGCAGACGGCGAACGAGAAGTCCACGCAGGCCGGTGAGAAGCTGACCGGGTTTGCCGACACGCTCCGCGAGAAGACGCAGACGCTCGAATCGGATCATCCCGTTGCCAACGCCGCGACCAAAGCGGCCGGCGCGCTCGAACAAACCGGCACATACCTCCAGCAGAGCACGCCGGATGACTGGATGGGCGATTTGAAGCAACTAATCTCGCGCAAGCCGGTCGAGTCGGTCCTCGTCGCCGCCGGTCTCGGCTACGTGGTCGCCCGCGCCCTCCGCAAGTAATCGAGAGATTCGCTAACCACGAAGACACGAAGAGCACGAAGAAGAGAAAGAGAACGGATTCCGAAACCCTTTCGTCTTTTCCTTCGTGCTCTTCGTGTCTTCGTGGTTCATTCTTTCTCGTTAGACCGGGGCGGTGACGGCGCGGCGGACGGTGGGGCCGAGGGCGGTGACGCGCTCGAAGGTGTAGGCGAGGCGGTGGATGCCCTCGATCAGCGCCTCGGGTCTGTTGTCCGCGTACGTGAGGCGGAGACGGTTCGCGGCGACATCCACGCCCGCCGGGTAGAACGCTTCCCCCGCGACGGTCGCCACGCCCTCCGCGAGCGCGACGGCGGTTACTTCATGCGCCGTCAGGCCGTCACGCAGCGTCAGCCAGACATTGAGGCCACTCTTCGGCGGCAGCCAATCCACATACGGGAGCAAAGAGGCGGTAAGTGCGTCGAGCATCGCGTCTCGTCGCTCGCGATAGGTCGCGCGCATCGCGGCAACATCCCGCACCGCCGTCTTGCCGCCGCCGAGGCCCCAGTAGTGGATCAGCGCGCGTTGCGGCAGGCGGGCGGTGAAGCGATCCGTCACCATCTTCATCGCCGTCAGCCGGGCCATCAGGGGCGATCCAGCGATCACCGCGCCAACGCGCAAATCGGGCGAAACGGTCTTCGCCGCACTCCAAACATAGACGACCCGACCATCCGTGTCGCCCGCTTTAATCGGCGGCGGCGGCTCGCGATCGTAGACAAATGGGTTGCAGTGGTCATCTTCGAGGATCAGGATGCCGTGCCGCGCCGCGATCTGGAGCATCGCGCGGCGGCGATCCACGGGGAGGACGGTGCCCATCGGGTTGTGCGAGGTCGGCACAGTGTAGATTAGCCGGGGCCGCTCTCGCTCGCAGACTGCCGCCAGAGAAGACATATCCATACCCTGATCGTCCGTGGCGACGGGGACGATCCGCGCGCCCGCCGCCGCGAAGATGTCGAGTGCGGCGGCGAAGGTCGGCACCTCGCACGCCACCCGCTCGCCGGGACCGACGAGCGATCGCGCGACGAGGTCAATCCCTTGCTGCCCACCCGTCGTAATCATCACATCGTCCGCGCTCGCCACGAAGCCCCACCCGGCGCACCGCTCCGCGATAGCGAGGCGCAAATCGGGGTCGCCGAGGGCGGGGCCATAGCCGAGCAGGTCGCCATCCAGTTCGTCCACGGCCATCTTCCACGCCTTCTTGAGGTGGACGACGGGCAGCATATCGGCTGCGGGCTGGCCGGAGGCGAGCGAGATCACCCCGGCGCGATGGGCGGGCGTCATCAACTGATTCGGGCGGGCAGCGCGCACCGGCAGCGGGAAGGGCGGCAGCGTCAGCGCGGGGGAGGGAGGCAGCATTTCGGGATCGCCAATCGGCGGCACGACGTACGAAGGCAAGTACGAGGCGTGCGGCGTCGTTTCCGCAGCGGTGCGATCGCGCACGAACGTCCCGCGCCCGACCTGCCCGGAGGCGAGGTTCGCTTCCCGTAGCGCTTCGTATGCCTGCGCGACCGTAATCACGCCAACGCCGAGCGTCTTCGCGAAGCCGCGCACGGTCGGCAGGCGTGTGCCAGGCGGCAATTGGCCGCTCGCGATCCCGGCGGCGATGCGATCGGCGATCTGCCGGTAGAGCGGTGTACCGCTGCCCGGTTCCAATGCCCCGAGGTCGAGATCGTGACTGTCCCCCACTGCCATGCTGCCTCCGCCGCCGTACGTTCGCGCCTCCTCCCCAGTATACGGCACGCCGCAAACCCGGCTATTTCCCGTCTCTTCGGTAAGGGCAAACTTCGTCCGCTCTTTCCGTCGCTTGACAACATTATGAAGCATGATACGCTATCAATAGATACAATACAGATTGTCATTAGGAACAATCAACGTTAGAATATACGAAGGAGGTGGAAGATGCAGCGGTATTTGGAGCGACCATTGACGCAGGTGCGGCGCAAGGACCGCGTGCTGGCGGACGAGGAATGGATGGATCGGATGCTGGCGATCAGCGCGCTCGGCCACCTCGCGATCAG
>JALYXG010000704.1 GCA_030947205.1 Chloroflexota bacterium | reverse complement strand
CCGTGTCCTCGCGCGCGATTGTGATAATCTTCTCGACTTGCGGCTGGACATTCTTGCCCTTCGCCTCGGTCGTGATGATCCGCTCGTTGAGGACGAGACTATTCATCAACCCGCGCATCAGCGCCTTGCGCTGACCCGAGTTGCGCCCCAATTGGCGTCCTGCCTTCCGATGCCGCACGATGATCCTCCCTGTACTGCACACCCCGTTTGCGCGGGGAAGTCGTTCCGCTATTCCCCTGCCGCACCGGCATCGGACGCGCCGCCATCGGCGCCCATCTCGAAGTCGTCCGGGATCAACTTGCGGTTCGCGCCGAGAAAGCCGTGAACCTGCAACTTCTCCTGCAACTCCGACAGCGATTTTGGCCCGAAGTTGCGGATGCCCATCAGGTCTTCCGGGTTCATCTTCAGGACCTGGCCGACGCGATCAATCTTCTGGCTGCGCAGCGAATTGAGCACGCGTGACGACAAGCCGAGTTCGGAAAGCAATTTCGCCTCCGCCTCCGGCGTCACGTACGGGCCAATGCCCACCGGCTCTTCGGCGCCACCGCTCGCGAAGTCCACGATCAACTGCGCATGCTCCCGCAAGATTTCCGATGCTTGCCGAAGCGATTCGCTCGGGTCAATCGTGCCGTCCGTCCAGACTTCGAGGATCAAGCGGTCGTAATCTGTCATGTGGCCGACGCGCGTGTGCTCGACGACGAAGTTGACGCGCGGAATCGGCGTGAAAATCGCGTCCACCGGAATCTCGCCGATCGCCAGCCCTTCAGCCGCCTCCGCCGAGCGATAGCCACGACCGCGCTCGACCGTCACTTCGATGTCCAGCGCACCCTCGTCGTTCTCGACGTGCGCGAGTACTTCGTCCGGGTTGACGCAGGTGATCTCGAACGGCCAGGCGATATCGCCCGCCGTAATCGCGCCCGTACCCTGCCACGACAGGCGGACGCGCGTTTCTGGCAGTCGGTCGTCGCTCTGTAAGCGGATGCGCTTGAAGTTCAGCACGATCTCCGTCACATCCTCGCGCACATGCGGGATCGTGCTGAACTCATGCCAGACATCGCTGATACGAATCTTGGTAATCGCCGTTCCCGGCAGCGACGAGAGGAGGATGCGCCGAAGGGCGTTCCCAAGCGTCGTGCCGTAGCCCGGCGAAAGCGGCTCTACGGTGAACCGTGCGTAATTTTGACCACTTTTTGTGAGGTCTACCTTTGGCTGGGCAATGTCAAGCACCGCGTTCAGCCTCCCTTTTTTTACTGTCAGCGCGAACCGCCACCATCCGATTTCCCACCAAACCTGCCTGCCGGACGCCGCTCAAACGCGCCGTCGCTTCGGAGCACGGCATCCATTGTGCGGGATCGGCGTGACATCAGTGATCGAGAGCACTTGCAGGCCGGACGACTGGAGGGCACGGACGGCCGCCTCACGACCACTGCCGGGACCTTTGACAAAGACCTCGACCTGACGCAGCCCATGCTCCATCGCGCGCCGGACGGCACCCTCGGTCGCGACCTGTCCGGCGTACGGCGTGCTCTTGCGCGAACCCTTGAAGTTCGACGATCCCGCGCTGCCCCACGACAGAACGTTCCCCTGCGGGTCCGTTAGTGTGATTAGCGTATTGTTGAACGTGGACTGGATATACGCACGCCCGCGCGGGATATTCTTGCGATCGCGTCGCCGTACCCGATTCTTTCCGCCCCGTGCCCCTCGTTTTCGTTGCTCGGCCATGTGTCGCTTCGCTCCTCTAGTAGTCGGTAGCCAGTAGTCAGTGGGAGACGGCGATACTGCGCGCATTTCCTTCTGACTACTGATTACTGGCTACCGACTACTGCTCACTACTTCGTTGCCTTCTTCTTGCCAGCGACCGCGCGGCGTGGGCCACGGCGGGTACGAGCGTTCGTCTTCGTACGCTGACCATGCACCGGCATTCCCCGACGGTGCCGGATACCGCGGTAGCAGTTGATGTCAATCAGCCGCTTAATGTTCATTGCGACTTCACGCCGGAGATCGCCCTCGACGACCATCTCCTTCTCGATCACGTCGCGCAACCGCGTCACCTCATCGTCGGTCAGTTGGTTGACGCGCGTATCGGGGTTGACTCCGGTGCGCGCGAGAATCTTCTGACTGGTAGTCAGACCGATGCCATACAGATAGGTGAGCGCGATTTCGACGCGCTTCTCGCGCGGAATGTCTACACCGGCAATACGTGCCATGCGTCGTCCTTCCCTGATCTACCGATGTCGGTACACAATACGGCCACGGGTCAAATCGTATGGCGACAGTTCGACGCGCACGCGGTCGCCGGGCAAAATGCGGATAAAGTTCAACCGAATCTTGCCGGAGATGTGGGCAAGGACTTCATGACCGCTCTCCAACTCGACGCGGAACATCGCGTTCGGCAGCGGCTCGACA
The DNA here is from genome assembly GCA_030947205.1 of Chloroflexota bacterium. GTDB lineage: Bacteria > Chloroflexota > Chloroflexia > Thermomicrobiales > JALYUS01 > JALYUS01. Next base: position 2,646 of record JALYXG010000704.1, on the reverse strand, counting down.
ACCTTGCCCTCGACCTCGATGACATCCTTCTTCGCCAAACGCACTCCTCATTTCTTCCACACTACCGAAGCGAACCCGCCGCACGCGGGCCGCACAAACGCCACCGACTTCACGGCAGCGAACTGCCATTCTATCACGCTCCCCGCTTGTGCGCTAGGGCAGCGTAAGAATTTCCGGGTCACCGTCCGTAATCGCGACGGTATGCTCGAACTGGGCGGCGCGCTTCCCGTCATTCGTCACGACCGTCCACTTGTCCGCCAACGTATGCGTCTCGTAGGTACCAATCGTCAGCATCGGTTCAATCGTCAGCACCATCCCCTTACGCAGGAGCGTGCCGGTACCCGGATTGCCAAAATTCGGTACCTGCGGGTCTTCGTGGATGCGTCGCCCGATCGCGTGGCCGACGTATTGCCGGACGATACCGTACTCGCGCGATTCGCCGTATTGCTGGATCGCGTGCGCGATATCGCCGATCCGCTTGCCGGGGCGACATTGCGCAATCCCCGCGAAAAGCGCGTCATAGGTCGTCTCGACGAGCCGCCGCGATTCCTCGTCTATCTCGCCGACTGGCACGGTGATCGTCGCGTCGCCATGCCAGCCATCGAGGAACGCGCCCGTGTCTACCTTGATGATGTCGCCATTGCGCAGTGTCCGTTTGCCGGGGATGCCATGCACGACCTCATCGTTCACCGCGACGCAGACGCTCGCCGGGAAGCCATACAGCCCCTTGAACGACGGTGTCGCGCCCGCCTTGCGGATAACCGACTCGCCGACCGCATCTACCTGCGCCGTCGTCACGCCCGGCCGGATGTAGGCGCGCATCGCTTCGAGCGCCTGCGCGACGACGCGACCGGCGACGCGCATCTTCGCGATCTCCTGGGGTGATTTCAGCGTCATTGTCCCGCCACGCGCCATAACTACGTTACACTCCCCGCGAACAGCGGCGAGAGAGCGGCGAGGATTTCGTCCGTCACCGCCTCGACCGTTTGATCGCCGTTGATCCGATGGATGAGGCCGCGCGCCTCGAAAAGCGCGAGCAGCGGCTGCGTTTTTTCTTCATACAATCGCAGCCGTTCCTCGGCCGCCTCGCGCGTGTCGTCCGCCCGACCGCGACTGAAGATACGCTCGACAAGGATCGGTCGCGGCGCGTCAATATACACCACCGCATCCACCTTCTCGCCGCGCGTGCCGAGAAAGGTGTCCAGCGACGCGACTTGCGGCACGGTGCGCGGGAAGCCATCGAAAATCACACCGCGCAACTCCGGCTGCATCTCGCGCAATTTAACGAGATGATCGCCGAGCATTGCGATCGTCAGATCGTCTGGGACCAAACCACCCGCGTCGTAGATTGGGCGGATTTGTTCGCCGAATGCCGTGCGTTCCGCCATGTGCTGCCGAAAGAGATCGCCGGTAGAGACATGTGCAAGATGCAAGCGCGGCGCGACAATCGCCGCTTGCGTGCCCTTCCCCACCCCTTGCGGGCCGAAGAAGAGCACGTTGATGTTCGCGTGATGCGCACTCACCGAATGAAGCCCTCGTAGTTGCGCATCAGTAGTTGCGATTCCAATTGCCGCATCGTGTCAATCGCGACACCGACGACGATCAGCAAGGCCGTGCTACCGAGGCCCAACTGCGTTACCCCGGTGAGCAGCCGCGCGATGAACGGCAGGATCGCCACGAAGCCAAGGAACAATGCGCCCGCCAATGTAATCCGATTCAGGACGCGCGTCATGTACTCGGCCGTCGGTCGCCCGGGGCGGATGCCGGGCACGAAACCGCCGCTTTTCTGTAAGTTCTCCGGGAGATTCTGCTGGTTGAAGAGCACAATTGTGTAGAAGAACGTGAAGCCAACGACGAGCAGGAAATAACCGATCTGGTACGGGTAGTTGCCTGGATCGAAGATGACCGCGATCTGCCGAGACGAATCGCGCAGCCAGCCACGGTCGGACGAGCCGAGGAAGTTCGCGATCGTACTCGGCAGGATCATGATGCTCACCGCGAAGATGAGCGGGATCATGCCGGCCGAGTTAACGCGCAGCGGGATCGTCGTCGCCTGCCCGCCATACTGCCGCTGGCCGCGCACGCGCCGCGCGTATTGCACCGGAATTTTCCGCACACCTTCACTAATCAGAATGATGCCGACAATCGTCCCCAGTCCGATCCCCACGAACAAGATGACCGAAACGAGGTTGAATGACGAGCCGCCCGTCACGAGGTTCGCGATCCCACCCGGCAAGCCGGCGACGATGCCGCCGAAGATGATGATGCTGACGCCGTTGCCGATGCCATTCTCCGTAATCAACTCACCGATCCAGACGAGCACCATCGTCGCCGCGACCGTCGAGGTGAGCAGCGTAAAGCTCGGCAGGAAGGTATGGAGATTGAGGATACCGAACTGATCCGCCGGGATCACCTGATTGGCGACCGCGAGGCGGATCTGACCGTACGCCTGCAAGTAGCCAATCGGCACCGTCAGGATGTGTGTGACGCGGTTGACGCGCGCCCGACCCGACTCGCCCTCCTTAGACCATTCCTCCAGTTTCGGGATGATCGGCGTCAGAAGTTGAACGATGATCGAGGCGGTGATGTACGGGTACACACCCATCATTGCGATCGAAAATGTCCGGAGCGCGCTGCCCGAAAACA
>JALYXG010000694.1 GCA_030947205.1 Chloroflexota bacterium | reverse complement strand
GCCGAACGTCGTGATTTCCGCGATGACGCCGCCCTCAATGCGCAGCACATCGAGCTTGAATGCCCGGAATGCGGTGTCGCCCGGACGGCGGAGGTAACTCGCGGCGGTCGGCATCCGGTTGGCTTGTGTCGGCACAAGGCGCCAATCGCCGTCCCTCTCCGCTCCAAACGCGCGCTCAAGGAGCGGTGTAATCGCCGCAAGCCCATCGAAGCGGGACGGGTTCGGCGGCATCGTGATGCGGATGTCTTGCGCAGCGATGGCGACGGCAGCCGCAGCGTCGCATCGTTCGTGCGCGGCGATGAACCGCCCGAGCAGCGCTCGCTCTGCGGCGCTCGGCGCTCCGGCGGACCACTCCGCACGCCGCGACGGCAAATGCTCCTGCATCGTCGCACGCGCGCGCTGAAGCGCACTGTTCGCCGCAGCGACGCTCGTCTCGAGGAGGGACGCCGTCTCGCTGGCCGACCAGCCGAGCACATCGCGCGCAATCAACGCCGCGCGCTGTCTCGGCGGCAGGACTTGCAGAGCGATGAGGAATGCAAGCTCAATTGTCTCCCGCTCGACGATAATCGCGTCCGGCTGGATTTCGCTCGGTGCAACCTCGTCCAGCAATCGGTCCGGGTACGGCTGGAGCCACGGCACCTCGGCGAAGGAGTGCATTGTCGTCAAACGACGCGCGCGCCGCCGAAGCAGATCGAGGCAGACGTTCGTTGCAATACGGTAGAGCCACGCACGGAACAAGACGCTGCCGTCGAAGCCGCCGCGACCGCGCCACGCGCGCAGGAACGTCTCCTGCACAGCGTCCTCCGCTTCGTCGAATGAGGCGAGCATCCGGTAGCAATGGACGTGCATCTCGCGCCGGTAGCGCTCGGTGAGCGCCGCGAAGGCCGGCTCCTCACCGGCGATCGCGGCGACGCTCGCATCGGTATGATCTGTCGTCATCTGCGCACCCGTCCGCACGGCACGTTCGCGATCTCTCCGATCATGTTCCCGGCTCACTTCGCCTGACCTCCTGGACAAGCCAGCTATTGCCATCGAGGTCGTTGAAGGAGAAGAACGTTTCATAGTCGCCGCGTTGGGGATCAGGCCCCGGCATCTGACCGCCCGACGCGAAATGGAAGAGCTCGCTGGCCTCCACCCCGCGTTCGACGAGTTCGGCACGCGCGGCGACAATGTCGGAAACAACGAGTTGCAGGCCCTGGACGGAGCCTGGCGCCACCTGGGTGATCCCTGTCCCGATGCTGATTGAGCAGGCCGATCCCGGCGGCGTCATCTGGACGACGCGAAAGGTGTCGCTGGCGCGGTGGTCAACGTCCAGATGAAAGCCGATCTTTTCGGTGTAGAACGTTTTGGCGCGGTCTACGTCCGCGACGGGTATCACGACGAGTTCGAGCTTCCAATCCATGATGCACACCTCCTCATGAGGGGTAGCCCATTCCGGTCACATCGGTGACAGAAATTGGCCCCGCTTGCATTCTTCGTGACTCATACGTACCCTTCTGTCGATTGACATAATGCGGAGCCACCACTGTTTCTGTCAGGAACGGGCGGCCCTTCGTCTCTCAAGGGAGTGGACATGACCAAACGGCAACGCGTCGCGCCCAACGACGACTGGCGCCAACTGGGGTTCTACATCGGGTTCCCCGAGCAGGCGCAACGGCGTACGTCCTCTGTCGTCTTAGTAGCTTGGATTTGCATCCTGCTACTCCTTCTCCTTATAGAAGCTCTGCCCCGGCTGTCTCAGCGCTGGTGGGAACTCCTGCAGAAGCCACGAATTGCCATCGGGGTCGCTGAATCCGGCATACTTGACACCCCCGAGATCGGTGACCTCGCCGACTTCGAGTCCACGTTCAACGAGCGCCGCGCGCGCGGTGGCGATGTCCGCCACGACCAAATGCAGCCCCTTCACCGATCCCGGCTTCATCGCAGTAATTTCGCCCATGCCGGTCCCAAAGACAATCGAACACGCCGACCCGGGCGGCGTGAACTGGACAACCCGCATCGTGTCGGTCGGCCGCGTATCCACCTCTAAAGTAAAGCCTGCCTGCTCATAGAAGGCCTTGGCGCGGTCAACATCAGCAACCGGCACGGGCACCAGCTCAAGTTTCATATCGGGCATGGTCACTTTCTCCTTTGTTTCCAGAGACAGATTCGCAGAACTTACGTTCTGATACTACTACACCTCGTCACGAATGTGACCGGAATGGGCTTACCCCATGTCATGACGAAGTTTGCTTGTTTATCATGATCCCTCCTTGCCTGCCTCTCAGTACGCCGTGACCGCGATTACCACCGATTGCCACTGCGACGGCGATAGATGCGTGACATCGGGAGCGCCATCGCTCGCTCTATCCCGGTGCGATTACTGACACCCGGTAGTCGTTCGGCGAGACCGAAATCGACAACGAACGTGCCGATGTTCTCTGAGATGTAACGTCGGCTCCCACAGAAACTCATCGGTGGTGCGATGAGGTGGCCTAACGCGTTGGTATGGATCCGCACGCCTCTGTACCTATGCGGTTCGCACCAAGTCCACCGCAGTCAATCGCCTGCGCTATCGGATTTCCTGCGCAAACGCATGCGCCCACCGGTCCGCTGCCTGGATGCTTTCCAGTGTGAGCGGGCCGTCGGGGGTGTGCGCATCGAGCGTCTGCTGGACGAGCGCCGGAATATCGAGAAAGCCAATCTCGCCGCGCATGAAACGCTCGACTGCCACCTCGTCCGCTGCGCTCAGGACGGTTGGGTAGGTATTGCCCGCTATCCCCGCCTCGCGCGCGATCCGCAACGATGGGAAGCGCGCGACATCGGGCACGGAGAAATCGAGGTGGCCGACGGTCGGCAAATCGGCGCGGCGGAATGCGTTGGGCCATCGCTCCGGGTAGGAGAGCGCGTACTGGATCGGCAGGCGCATATCCGCCGGGCCGAGTTGGGCGATCAGCGAACCGTCGGCGTATTCGATATATGAATGGACGACGCTCTGCGGATTGACGACGACCTCGATCCGCTCGTACGGCGTGTCGAACAGCCAGTGCGCCTCGATCATCTCCAGCCCTTTGTTCATCAGCGTTGCGGAGTCAACCGTGATCTTGC
>JALYXG010000655.1 GCA_030947205.1 Chloroflexota bacterium | reverse complement strand
ACGCTGGCGAGACCCGCGCCGAGGCCACCGTACCACGCGGCAATCGCGGCCGCGAGGTAGAACGGCGTGAAGGGATTCTGCGCGAAGAACGACGGAAATGGCAGGCTCGCCACCGTCGCGCAGGCGGTGATGAGCAAGGCGAAACCATACGCCGTCAAGGGTGTCGTCAAAGCAGCAGAGCGTCGCATCGTCATCCTTCGCGTCGTGGACTGGCCAATCGCGCGGTGCGCGTGCGAGAAACGGTCAAAAGCCCCTTGCAAGAAGCATACAGCGGCGAGTGGAGGTGCGAATAGATGGGAACGACCTAACCCCCGGCCCCTTCCCCGCGAGGAAGGGGCCGAGAGTCTCCGCGAGTGCAGGATGCTACGGGAACATCCCGGTATCGCGACGAGTCACCCCTTCCCACGCCGAGGAACGGAAGGGGCCGGGGGTTAGGTTCTTCGGTCCATAGTGGTTTGCAGATCGCGCTATGCGTGCGAAACTGAGCGCCCCCGCAGTGCGTGGGGCGGCGGGGCAGCGAAGGAGCAGAGTACATGACGGATACAGGTAAGGGGCAGATATCGGTGGACACGGCGCTGCGGCAATCGCTCGAATGGCGGTGCATCGGGCCGCACCGGGGCGGGCGGTGCGTTGCCGTTGCGGGCGATCCGCGCGAGCAGATGACGTTTTACTTCGGCGCGTGCGCGGGTGGTGTCTGGAAGACGACTGACGGCGGCACGTACTGGGAAAACATTTCCGACGGTTTCTTCAAAACCGCCGCAGTCGGTGCGATCGCAGTTTCCGAATCCGACCCGAACGTCATCTACGTCGGCACGGGCGAGACGGCGATTCGCGGTAATGTCTCGCATGGCGACGGCGTCTACAAGTCCACCGACGCCGGCAAGACGTGGGCGAATATGGGCCTCGCGGACACCCGGCACATCGCCAAGATCCGCATCCACCCAACCAATGCGGACGTCGTCTATGTCGCCGCGCTCGGCCATGCCTTTGGGCCGAACAAGGAGCGCGGCGTCTTCCGCTCCAAGGATGGCGGCGCGACGTGGCAGCAGGTCCTGTTTCGGGATGAGGATACCGGCGCGATTGATTTGGCGATGGACTCGCACAACCCGCGCGTCCTGTACGCGTCGTTCTGGAATGGGCGGCGCGACTTTTGGAGCCTGACGAGCGGCGGGCCGACGTGTGGCCTCTGGAAGTCCACCGATGGCGGCGACAACTGGACGGAGATCACACGCAACTCCGGCCTGCCGAAGGGCACAATCGGTAAGATCGGCGTCGCGGTTTCGCCCGCGCAGGAAGGCCGAGTTTGGGCGATTGTCGAGGCCGAGGACGGCGCGGTCTTCCGCTCGGACGACGGCGGCGCGACGTGGCAGCGTGTGAGCGAGCAGGGCGAACTCCGCTGGCGCGCGTGGTACTACTCACACATCTTCGCCCACCCGACGCAACCGAACACCGTCTACGTCCTCAATGGTGCGGCGTGGAAATCCACCGATGGCGGCGCGACCTTTGTCAAGTACCCGACGCCGCATGGCGACAACCACGACCTCTGGATTGATCCGACGAACCCCCAGCGGATGATCCAGGGCGATGATGGCGGCGCGTATGTGACGTTCAACGATATGGCTGCGTGGTCCACGATCTTCAACCAGCCGACGGCGCAGTTCTACCACGTCATCACGGACAACCAGACGCCCTACCGTATCTACGGCTCGCAGCAGGACAACACGGCTATGTCGCTGCCGAGCTTCTCGCCCGTCGGCGCGATCACGCAGCAGGAGTGGTATCAGCCGGGCGGCGGCGAGAGCGGCTACATCGCTGTCAATCCGAAGAACCCCGACATCGTCTATGGCGGCGCGATCGGCAGCGGTGCAGGCAACGGACGGCTAACCCGCCACGACCGTCGCACCGGGCAGGAACGCAACGTCACCGTCTGGCCCGACGCCGATGGCATGGGCAACGGCGCGAAGGACCTTAAGTACCGCTTCCAGTGGACCTTCCCGCTTTTCTTCTCGCCTCATGGCCCGGACACTCTCTACGCCACCTCGAATGTCGTCCACCACTCGACGAACGAGGGTCAGAGCTGGGATGTCGTCAGCCCCGACCTGACGCGCAACGACGCGACGAAGATGGAGCCGTCCGGCGGGCCGATCACCAAGGACAACACGGGCGCGGAAGTCTACGGCACGATCTTCGCCTTCGTCGAATCACCCCGCGAGCAGGGCGTCTTCTGGGCGGGCAGCGATGATGGCCTCGTCCACATCTCCCGCGACGGCTGCAAGACCTGGGCGAACATCACACCCAAAGATCTCCCTGAGTGGGCGCTGATCAGCGTCATCGAGCCGTCGCCGCACGATCCGGCGACCGCATACGTCGCGGCGATGCGCTATAAGCTGGACGACTACGCGCCCTATCTCTTCAAGACCAACGACTACGGTAAGACGTGGACGCGGATCACCGACGGCATCGGCGACAACGACTTCACCCGCGTCGTTCGTGAGGACCCAGCGCGGCGCGGCCTGCTCTATGCCGGCACGGAAACGGGCGTCTACGTCTCCTTCGACGATGGCGGACAGTGGCATCCTTCCCCCGGTACCCTGCCCGTTTGCCCGATCCACGACCTGATCGTCCAGGACACGGACCTGATCGCCGCGACGCATGGGCGCTCCTTCTGGATTCTCGATGATCTCACGCCACTGCGGCAGTACACCGACGATCTGCGCGACGCCGCGACGCATCTCTTCACCCCGCGCGATTTCGTCCGTCTGCGCTCCCACAAAGGATACGGGAGCGACCCCGGCCCGGCGATGAGCTACCGGATGGCGGGCACGACCGTTGTCACCTTCAAGCAGAAAAAGAAGCCGAACGGCGAAACCGAAGAAACGCTTGTTAACGCGGGTGAGAACCCGCCCGATGGCGTGATCGTCCGCTACTTCCTCAAGGAAAAGCCGACCGCGCCGATCACCCTCACCTTCCTCGACGCGAGCGGGAAGGAGATTCGTGCCATCACGAGCAAGAAGGACGAACCAGCGAAGCCAGCCGAGGGCGAGAAAAAGAAGGACGAAGAGACAAAGCCATTTGTACCGGCGGAGGCGGGGTTGAACCGCTTCGTCTGGGACACGCGTTACGCCGAGGCGACAAAGGTGCCCGGCGACACGAGCACCAAGGACGCGGTCGCGGGGCCGGTCGTTGTGCCGGGCGAGTATCAGGTGCGGCTCACGATCGGCGATCAGACGCACACCGCGAATTTCCGGGTCGTGAAAGATCCGCGCATTGATGTGTCGCAGAAGGATTTGGAGGCGCAGCGCGATTTCCTTCTCCAACTGCGCGACAAGCTGACCGAGACGCACGAGGCGATCCTGATGCTCCGCGATGTCCGTGCCCAGGCGGAAGGCTGGGAGAAGCGCCTGGGCGGAAAGCAGGCAGTGGGCAGCAGCCAGCAGCCAGCGGACCATTCAGTGCTCATCGAGGCAGCGAAAGCCTTGCGGGAAAAGGCGAAGATGATCGAGGCGGAACTGATCGAGGAAAAGGCGGACAGCCCCTTGCAGCCCCCCGTTCGGTTGAATGCCAAACTCGCCACCCTGGCGGGCTTCGCGGACGGCGCCGATGTCGCCCCGACCCGGCAGGCACAGGAGGTCTACACATCCATCGCCGCCCGCATTGACCGCCAACTGCGCCAACTGGATGACCTGATGGAGGCCGATCTCGGCGCCTTCAATCGCCAGGTGCGCGCGGCGGGCATCGCGGCCATCACGGCGCAGCCATAAGCGAAACGGGTCGAAACCGAATGAACCGCAAAGGCGCAAAGGACGCAAAGAAACACGAAGAGGGGATGAGAGAATCGAACCACCAAGATACTAAGAACACCAAGAAGGGAAAAGAGAATCCCCATTTTCCTCTTTGTATTCTCTTGGTGTCCTTGGTGTCTTGGTGGTTCAACCTTTCTCCTTTGCGCTCTTTGCGTCTTTGCGGTTCAACTGGCTTCTCTCATGGATGATCCGGTCGCCTGGTTCACGAATACGATCCAGCTGCCGGGGACGGCGATGTTGCCTGCGGTCGCGGCGCCGCTGGCGCGGATGAATGCGGACGAGGCGACGGCGCTCTGGGAGGCATGGCGGGAGTACGCGCCGGGCGTGTACGCTGTCGAGCGGGCGGCGCAGTTCGCTGCCGTCCTGCGGCGCGGGGTGGAGACGGCGGTCTGCACTGTCTACCCGGAGGTCGCCTGGGTCGCGGTTGGCGAAGACGAGCCGGAGGGCGTGCCGGAAAGCGCGTGGGAATTACTCCTGAACGACACCCCGCTCACAGCGAGTGTCATCCGGCTGCTCGTCCACGCGGGCGATGTGCCCGTGATCGTCCATCTGATCCAGCGGCGCGGCGAGCGTGTCCCAAAAGACGAGCGCGGCCCATTTCGATTACCGTAGGCTGGACGCGGGTACGTTCGCCTGCTGACGGAGCCAGGAAAGGAGGAACGATGTGACGATCATTGATGTGCATAGCCATCTCGGCTACGACCAGATTTTCGATCACGACTTCGTCGGTGAAGACCTGGTGGCCGCGCAAGAGCGGAACGGGGTGGACATCACGATTGTGCAGCCTGCCTCGTGCGTCGCGCTCGATACCGTCCGGTCGCAGCACGATGCGATCGCGGAGTTCGCGCGGCGCTATCCCGGCCGCTTCTTCGGCATGGCGAACCCGAACCCGCACCTGCCGGACGACGACTACCGGCGCGAAGTGACCCGCTGCGTGCGCGACCTCGGCTTCGTCGGCCTGAAAATGCACCCACTGGCGCATGCGGTCAACCCGACGAGCAAGGCGGCGCGCAAGGTCTTCGCGATGGCGGCGGAGTTAGACGTGCCGCTGATGATCCACACCGGCATGGGTGTCCCGTTTGCGCTGCCGTCGCTGATCATCGAACCGGCGCATGCCTTCCCGAGCGTGCGGATCGTCATGGCACACGGCGGCATGACGATGTTCTCCGCTGAGGCGCTTTTGGTCGCGAAGCAGTGCCCGAATGTGTCGCTCGAAACGACGTGGATCGGGCCGCACGTCGTCCATGGCTTCTGCGACGCAATCGGCGCGGACATGGTATTGTTCGGCTCGGATCATGCCGACAATCAGGCGACCGAACTGGAGAAAATTCGCTCCTGCGGCATCAGCGATGAAGAGGTGGATTGGGTGCTCGGCAAGACGGCGGCGCGCATCTATCGCCTATCGCCCTGAGAATTGTTCGCCGCCCTGCGCGGCAAAGGAGGCGCCAATGGCAACGAAGCAGGAGATCACCGAGACGATCCGGCAGGGGAATCAGCGTGTAATGCAGACGTTCGGCGGCTTGACCGAGGAGCAGATGAACACGCGCGTCCATTTCGACGACATCGGCTGGACGGCGAAGCAACTACTCGCGCATCTCGCGGGCCGCGCGCCGGGCCACGCGCGGATGATCGGCATGGCGGAGAGCGGCGCCGGACTCCCGGCGGACTTCGATCTGAACGCCTACAACCAGCAGATCGTTGATGAGCGCAAGGACAAAAGCCGCGACGCCCTGATCGCCGAATTTCTCACCGTCCACGACGCGCTGATCGAGCGCGTGAACGGGATGTCCGATGAGCAACTCGCCAAGACGATGCAGTGGCGCACCGGGGAAATTCCCCTCAGCGACGTGCTGCGCGGGTCGGGTGGCCAGCACTCGACCAACCACGCCGCCGAGGCGGAGAAGGTGCTGGGGTTGCCGGATCGCAACGGCCTCGCATCACCCTTCGCTGCGCTCCATCACGTTGCCCTCGTCACGAACGACATGAAGAAGACGGTCGCGTTTTATCGCGATGTCCTCGGCTCCGAAGTGGCAATGGGCCACCGACTCGACCGGCCGGGCAACGAGCGGCACTACTTCATCACCGTCGCGCCGAACACGATGTTCGCCTTCTTCGAGTTTCCGGACGCCGAACTGCCCGCCCACAAGGACGCGACGCTGCCGAGCACCGGCCGCTCGCTCGACCACATCGCCTTTTTCGCGGGGAGCAACGAGAAGTTTGATACGTGGTACCAGCGGCTGACTGAGGCGAAGGCTGCGCACCTCAGCCCGATCCGCGACATGGGGATCGTGCGCGCCTTCTTCTTCGACGACCCGAACGGCATCACCCTCGAAGTGATGGCCGGCATCGGCGAGCACATGCACTTCCCATCTCTCGGCGATCCCGACCCAGCGTACTGAAACCGGTAGGATGTACACAGTTGGGGCAATTTCTTGGTGGTGGCGGGCTTTAGCCTGCCTCTCTGGTGCGGGCTAATGAACAGTAACAACTGAATCCGGTAATCCGGTGGGGCAGGTTCGCAGCCGGCCTCGCAGATTGCAAACCTGTGCTACCGGGCTATCACCCATTTCAGTTGTTCCTCTTGGCGTCTTGGCGGTTCAAGAAAGTTCAATAGGCTGGGTCGGGGTCGCTGAGGGATGGGAAGTGCATGTGCTCGCCCATGCCGGCCATCACTTCGAGGGTGATGCCGTTCGGGTCGTCGAAGAAGAAGGCGCGCACGATCCCCATGTCGCGGATCGGGCTGAGGTACGCGGCCTTCGCCTCAGTCAGCCGCTGGTACCACGTATCAAACTGCTCGTTGCTCCCCGCGAAAAAGGCGATGTGGTCGAGCGAGCGGCCGGTGCTCGGCAGCGTCGCGTCCTTGTGGGCGGGCAGTTCGGCGTCCGGGAACTCGAAGAAGGCGAACATCGTGTTCGGCGCGACGGTGATGAAGTAGTGCCGCTCGTTGCCGGGCCGGTCGAGGCGATGGCCCATCGCTATTTCTGAGCCGAGCACATCGCGGTAGAAGGCGACCGTCCTCTTCATGTCGTTCGTGACGAGGGCGACGTGATGAATCGCGGCGAAGGGTGACGCGAGGCCGTTCCGATCCGGTAACCCCAGCACCTTCTCCATCTCGGCGGCATGATTGAGCGAGTGCTGGCCGCCCGACCCGCGCAGCACATCGCTGAGCGGGATTTCCCCGGTGCGCCACTGCATCGTCGCGGCCAGTTGCTCATCGGACATGCCGTTCACGCGCTCGATCAGCGCATCGTGGGCGATGAGGAATTCGGCGATCAGGGCGTCTCGGCTCTTGCCGACGCGCGCGTCGACGATCTCCTGGTTGAACGCGTTCACATCGAAGTCCGGCGGGAATCCGGCGCCGCTCCCCGCCATGGCGATCATCCGCTCGTGGCCCGGCGCGCGGCCCGCGAGATGCGCGAGCAGTTGCCTCGCCGTCCAGCCGATGTCGTCAAAATGGACGCGCGTGTCCAACTGCTGCTCGGTCAGCCCGTCGAAGGTCTGCGTCACGCGCTGGTTTCCTCGCCGGATCGTGTCGGTGATCTCCTGCTTCGTTGCCATCGGCGCCTCCTTTGCCGCGCGGGGCGGCGAACACGAACAATGCTCAGACTGGCAGGCGGTAGATGCGCGTCGCCGTCTTGCCGAGCACCCAATCCACTTC
>JALYXG010000646.1 GCA_030947205.1 Chloroflexota bacterium | reverse complement strand
CCCGCCGCCGTGATCGCCTGGCGATAGTGGTGGTCCCACACATCGCCCGCGATGAACAGGCCGGGCACGACCGTCTGCGTCGAGTTCGGCATGCGCACGGCCGTCCCGTACTCGGAAAGCGGGATGATGCCCTCGACAAGCCGCACTGTTGGGTTATGGCCGATGGCGACGAAGACGCCGTCCGCTGGGATTGTCTCGATGATACCGTCCGGCTTCTGGACAGTCAGGCCGGTCACTTTCTTGTCGCCCTCGACACCGATCGGCACGCGTTCGAGCGCGAAGGAGACATTTGGCTGCTCCTTGACGCGGTTGACCATCGCCGCTGTCGCCCGGAGATGCGCGCGCCGGTGGACGACGGTAACGTGATTGACGAGTTTGGCGAGGTGCAGCGTTTCTTCCATCGCGGTATCGCCGCCGCCGACGATGATGACGTTCTTGCCCCGGAAGAACGCGCCGTCGCACGTCGCGCAGGAGGAGACTCCGCCCGCACGCAGCCGCTCCTCATTCGGGATGCCAAGCCACTTCGGCTCCGACCCGGTCGCGAGGATAACCGCCCGTGCGATGATCTCCTCGCCGTTCATCGTCTTGATTGTGTGGGGCGGTTGCGTGCCGGGGATCAGTTCCTCCACCTCGTCATCGAGGACGACCGCGCCCTGCGCCTCCGCCTGCTCGCGCATCTTCTGCATCAGTTCCGGGCCTTCGACACCCTCCGGGAAGCCGGGGTAGTTGTCCACCCGGCCCGTGAACATCAGTTGCCCGCCCCAGGCATAGCCCGCGATGACGTGCGCCGTCAGGCCCGCCCGCACGGCATAGATCGCCGCCGTCAGTCCCGCAGGGCCGCTGCCGATAATCGCCATGTCTGTATGAATCGTCGCCACACCAAGCCTCCTCGTCATTGCGGTCCGGCGCAACCGCCCCCGCACCCCGCCGTCATTCACTCTTCCTACTACAGTACAACACCCGGCCATTCCCGTCATTCCCCGAAGAAAGGGAATTTAACCGCGAAGGCGCGAAGTAAATACGAAACGCAGAGGACGCAGAGAGCGCAGAGGGCGCAGAGGAGATAAAGAATTTTCTCTGCGGTCTCTGCGCTCTCTGCGCTCATCCCCGTTTTCGGCCTTATCCCGCCGTGTGATGGAGGATGTGGGGCATGAGTTGGGCGATGCGGGCCATGAAGGCGACATCGTGGACGCGGATGATGTTCGCGCCCTGCGTGATGCCGTACGTCACCGTTGCCGCTGTTTCGGGCAGGAGATCGTGGACGGTGCGGCCCGTCGTGTCAGAAAGGTAGTTCTTGCGGCTCGTCGCGAGGAGGATCGGCAGGCCGAAGGAGCGCAACTCCGAAAAGCGGTGCATCACCTCCAGATCGTGCGGCGCTTGCTTGCCGAAGCCGAGGCCGGGGTCAATGACGATCTTCTCCCGTGCCACACCGGACGCGACGGCTCGCCCGATCCGCTCGTGCAAAAAGCCTGTCACCTCGTCCATCACACTTACGTAGGCCATATCCCACTGCTTTTCTTTCGGCTTACCGCGCAGATGCATGATGCCGAGCAGGACGCCGGTTTCCGCTGCGAGGCGGGCCATACCGTCATCCTCGTCGCCCCCGCCGCCGATGTCGTTGATGTAGACGGCTCCCGCTTCCACCGCCCCGCGCGCGACGCCGACACGAAAGGTGTCCACCGCGAGCGGCAGGCCGATCTCGTCTCGCAGCCGTTCGAGCAGGGGCACGATGCGCGCGAGTTCTTCATCCTCGGAAATCAGCGCGCCGGGTCGGGCGGTCTGCCCGCCGACCTCGATCATCGTCGCGCCCTGCTCTGCCATTTCGTGCGCGCGGCGGAGGGCGTCATCGAACTTGAAGTATTTTCCCGCGTCGGAGAACGAATCGGGCGTTGCATTGAGAATGCCCATCACAACGACACGATTTGCCCAATCGAAGGTGTGCTGAGCGACGGTGACAGTGGCAGGGGAAACGCAATTTCGCTGGAAGGCAAGACGGAGAGCCATGCCAACGTCGCGTTCATCGCTGTCTTCAGATGATTCCAGATTCTTTGCCATAGTGAATAAACCGAGGGGTGTACCCGACACGAGCATCGGTGTTTGGCCCGCATCCCTGGTGACAATCGTCGTCGAATCGTTACCCATGCGCTGTATCGCTGCTGCCGTTGCTTGGCGTACGTTCTCTATCTGAATGACCCAAAAACCAAGACGACCAGGAAACGCATCGTCTGCGCGGCCTTTCATGCCGAGTCGGCGCGTTTCCTTCCAGAATTCACGGCTGCTGTGTAACGCGAGGACGCGGGCATGGTGGTGAGGGGGTGTTGAGAAATCGGTGCTGATAACAAGGGCGGGCTTCGGTTGCTCAACGGTCACATCTCCGCTCAGATGTGCCTCCGATGTACTGTATGCCCACCGAGCGGGAGTGAGATAGTGCTTGATCTCATCGGTGGGGCCGAGCGCGGTGCGGAGTTCGGCGACAGTTTTGCGGAGCGTCGGGTGCATCCACGAGCCAGCGATTTCCGCGAGCGGGACGAGGACAAAGGCGCGCTCGGGCAGGCCGGGGTGCGGAACGCGCAAGCCGGGTTCGTCAATCTGCCGGTCGCCGTAGAGGGCGATGTCAATGTCCACGGGGCGCGGGGCGTTGCGGAACGATGGCGCGCGGCCCAGTTCCCCCTCGATCCGCTTGGCGAGGGCGAGGAGGTCGTGCGGCGCGAGCGTCGTCCGGCCCCGTAGCGCGCCGTTGAGGAACGGCGGCTGATCGGCATAACCCCACGGCGGCGTCTCGTAGAGCGACGAGACGTCGTCCACCGTCACGCCGCCCGCGATCAGCAGCCGCACGGTATCGCGCAGATTGGCAACACGGTCGCCGAGATTGCCGCCGATGGCGAGGGCAACCTCGGCGGCGCCGTCGGGGAATGCGCCGCTCAATCTGCACCGCCCATGCTGCCGAAGTGGTCGCCCCGCAGGATCGCCTGGAACTCGGCGCGCGTCGGCGGGTGATCCTTGAACAGGCCGCGCACGGCGCTCGTCACCATCTTCGCGCCCGGTTTCTTGATGCCGCGCATCGTCAGGCAAGTATGCTCCGCCTGGATGACGACCGCCGCGCCCTTCGGGTC
>JALYXG010000632.1 GCA_030947205.1 Chloroflexota bacterium | reverse complement strand
GCCACGGCCTGCTCGGTGATTCCCTCGATGTACGCTGCATCGAGCGCCTGCGCCGCCGGGATCGGCACGGCGACGACGAGGCCGCCTCCGCCGAGCGCCCAGTGCCGCGCCGCCACCGCCGCTACCTCATCTGCCGAATCGACGCGCACCGACACATCAACGCCGCTGTCCGGCGTGTAGAAGGCAGGGAAGCGGTCGGCGCCATAGCCGATCACCGGCACGCCCTGCGTTTCGAGGTATTCGAGCGTCAGTGGCAGATCGAGGATGCTTTTCGCCCCGGCGCAGACGACGCAGACGGGCGTACACGCCAGTTCGGTCAGGTCCGCCGAGATGTCCATCGTCGCCGCCGCGCCGCGATGGACGCCGCCGATCCCGCCCGTCGCGAAGACGCGGATGCCCGCGTGCCGGGCGCAGAGCATCGTCCCCGCCACAGTCGTCGCGCCGAGACGGCCACTGGCGAGCGTCGCCGCGAGATTGCGGCGGCTGACCTTCACCGCCGTCCGATCCCGCGCGAACCGCGCGATCTGCGCCGCGTCCAGCCCGACGACGATCCGCCCCTCCACCAGCCCGACCGTCGCGGGCACAGCCCCTGCCGCGCGCACGGTTTCTTCCGCTTCTTGCGCCAGCCGCAGGTTCTCCGGGTACGGAAAGCCGTGCGAAATAATCGTTGATTCGAGCGCGACGACCGGCTCCCCCGCTGCCATGGCCTCCCGCACATCAGCCCGCACGTCCAGCAAATCCTCTATCTTCATGTATCTCTCCTTAATAATGACAACCCGATTGAACAGCAAAGACGCAGAGGACGCGAAGAACGCAATGGAAAGAAGGGAAAATGCCTCTCCAAAATCCTTTTCCCTCTTTGCGCCCTTTGTGTTCTTCGCGTCTTTGCAGTTCTCCCCAGTTTCACTTTCTCCAGTTTACCGCACGCGGACGGGAGGCCGGGCGCCTTCACCTTGCACGACGGCACCGGCGAGTCGGACAGCCGCCCATGCCGCGCGCTCCACATCACCGTTGCGCATGAGACCGACGAGGAAGGCGGCGGCGAGGGCATCGCCCGCCCCCGTCGAGTCTACCGCATGCGCCGGTGCGGATGCGGCCACGCGTCCGGCATCGGAGGCGACGAGGATGCCCGCCGCGCCGCGCTTGACGACAGCGATCCGCGCGACCGTCCGCATCACCTCCACCGCCTCATCCGCCGTTGTGACCGCGAAGACTGCCCGCGCTTCATCCAGATTGGCGAAGAGCAGATCGGGCCGGAGCGTGGCAAGCAGGGCGGCGAACCGTGCCGGGCCGTAGGTGCGCAGCAGGCTCGCGGACGAGCAATCAATGCTGACCGGCACTCCCCGCTCCCGTGCCCGCCGCGCCGCAATTGTTGTTGTTTCCGCGAGCGCCCCTTCAAAGAGCGAGTATGCGGGGATATGGAAGTAATCGAGGTCTTCCCAGCGATCGTCCGGCAGATCGGCGGGGCGGAGCGCGAGGGCGGCGGCGCGGTCGGTGACGAAAGTCCGCTCGCCATCAGTATCGAGGAAGGCGAGGATCGTTGCTGTCCGCCCGCGCCGTGGGCCGACGACCGATACGTCCTCACGCCGGAGATCGTCGCGTAGCCACGCGCCCCACGGGTCCACGCCGACCGCGCCAATGCACGTCGCCCGCGCCCCGAGTCGCGCCGCCCAGACCGCGACATTCGCCGCCGAGCCGCCGGGCAGCAGGCGGATGCCGCCCCGCGCGTCCGCGCCCCGCGTCAAAGCCTCTCCTGCCGCCGCGCGGATGTCCACAGCAATATCGCCGATGGTGGCCAGATGCACGAGATGACTCCAGTCGGTAGTCGCCAGTACCACGAGCCTACGCTAGGATGAGGAATATACTGCCAACCCTCTCGGCGTGCGCATCTTCGCCGACCGCCGACTGACGACTCTTGAGGAGGAACGAGATGAAACGAACAGCGCTGATGAACGCTCCCCTTTCCGCCGCGATTGCCCGGCTCGGGCACACGGATTTGCTGCTCGTCGCGGACGGCGGGCTGCCGATTCCTGCCGAGCTGGAGCGGATTGATCTCGCGCTCGTCGCGGGGATACCAACGATGATGCAGACGCTGCGCGCGATCTTCCTCGAATTGGCCGTCGAGGCGGCAATTGTCGCGGAGGAGCA
>JALYXG010000130.1 GCA_030947205.1 Chloroflexota bacterium | reverse complement strand
AGTCCTCAGTCCTTAGTCCTTACGCGCGACCGAAGGGAGCGATAGATGGCATCCGCAGCGTCCTTCGATATTGTCTCGAAGTTCGACCGGCAGGAATTGAAGAACGCGGTAGATCAGGCACAACGCGAAATGTTGACGCGCTACGACCTCAAAGATACGAAGAGCGAAGTCACGCTCGACGACAAGGCGATCACGATCACCGCGCCGTCGGACTACGTTATCTCGACGATCCGCGATTTACTGGAAAGCAAAGTGGTGCGGCGGCAGTTGTCGCTCAAAATCCTCGATCCCGGCAAGGTCGAGGAAATCGGCGGCGGCCGCGCGAAGCAGGTCATCACCCTCAAAGAAGGGCTGCCGGACGACCTCGCCAAGAAGATGACGAAGACAATCCGCGACGAGTTCAAGAAGACGCAGCCACAAATCCAGGGCGACGCCATCCGCGTCCAGGCGAAGGCCCGCGACGACCTCCAGGCCGTCATCCAATACTTCCGCACCCACGAGGACGACTATCCCGTCGCCCTCCAATTCGTCAATTATCGATAGGGAAGTAGTCAGTAGTCGGTAGTCAGAGCGGTAGGAGGGTTACAACCGTGAGTGGGCAAACCTACCGAGACTTGTTTGCGTGGCAGAAGGCGATCGAACTTGTCGTAAATGTCTACCGAACCACGCACGACTGGCCGAAGGAGGAGCTTCACGGACTAACAAATCAAGTACGGCGTGCGGTCGTGTCCGTGCCCGCCAACATCGCTGAAGGGCAGGGGCGAAGTGGTAACAAGACATTTGCCCACCATCTCTCAATCGCATACGGCTCGTTGTCTGAAGTGGAAACGCATCTTGTGATCGCGCAACGCCTTCATTACATGGATGTTGCACAGTTCCAAGACCTTATGGATCAGGCTGCGGAAATCGGCAGATTGCTGAACGGATTGATGCGGAGATTACGCATCCCCACAGAGGCATCACCTGCCGTCATCACTGACTACTGACTACCGACTACCGACTACTGGGGGTTCTCTTGCCGAAGCAGCGCACGTATCATATTTTGACGCTCGGTTGCGCGAAAAACGCCGTAGATTCGGAGGGGATGCACAGCGTGCTGTCCCGGCGTGGCTACGAGGCCGTGACGACACCCCGCGCGGCGGAGGTCGTGATCGTCAATACGTGTGGGTTCATTGGGCCGTCGCGGGACGAGTCCATGGGCGTACTACGTGAACTAGCGGGGCGCAAGCGGCCGGGGCAGATGCTCGTCGCGGCGGGGTGCTTGCCCGCACTCCCCGGCTGGGAACAAACAGTGCGCGACGAACAGGGCGTGGACGGCGTGATCCGCACCCAGCAGTGGAGCGGCATCGCCGATCTCGTGGACGAGTTGACTGGCCGGGAGCGGATGCCGGAAACATGGGTCGCCAGCCGCCTCGCCGCCGACAACGCCACGAACGGGATGATCCCCTTGCCGCTCGCCGAGATCGGCGCCGATGGCCTGATCGCGCCGTTCACCCGCGCGGCGGGCCGGCCGAGCGCATACGTGAAAATCGCCGACGGCTGCAACCATACGTGCGCCTTCTGCACGATCCCCTCGATCAAGGGGCCGAGCGTCTCCAAGCGGCCGATTGCCGTCCTCGAGGAGGTGCAGGCGCTCGTCGCAAGCGGGACGAAAGAGGCGGTCTTCATCTCGCAGAATACCGGCGCATACGGGCAGGACCTCCAGCCGCGCACGACGCTCGCGGCACTGCTCGCCTGGGTCTGCGAAGAAACGCCGACACTGCCCTGGCTGCGGATGCACTACCTTTACCCGACGCACATCAACCCGCAACTGATCGAGACGCTGGCGACGCATGACCAACTCGTGCCGTACATGGATTTCCCGTTGCAGCACGCGCATCCGGCGATCCTCCGCACAATGGGCCGCCCTTCCGATGCCGCCCAGACGCGCCGCACGATCGCCGCCCTGCGTGACCGCATCCCTGACATCGCCCTGCGCACGACCTTCATCGTCGGCTACCCCGGCGAGACGGAGGAGCAGTTCCAGACGCTGCTCGACTTCATCGCCGAGATGCAGTTCGATCATGTTGGCGCGTTCATGTACTGCAACGAACCAGGCACCCGCGCCGCGCTGCTGACCGATGATGTACACGCCGATGTGAAGCAGGAGCGGTATGGTCGCCTGATGGAGACGCAGCGCGCGATCTCGCTTGCGAAGAACCGCGCCCTCGTCGGCCGCACGCTCGATGTGCTGATCGAGGGCGAGGGCGAAATCGAGGACGAGGACGGCACGACCGTCCCGATCAGCGCCGGGCGCGCGAAGCGGCACGCCCCGGAGGTGGACGGCCTCGTCTTCGTCGCGGGTGTCCATCCGGTCGGCAGCATCATCCCCGTGCGGATTACCGAGGCGGACGAGTACGATCTCTGGGGCGACGCACCCGAACTCGTCGCCGCATCCGTACCCCGCGCTATTTCTCGCCCGCAAGCGAAACGACGCCGTCATCAGTAGCAACACCTCTGAACCGCCAATACTGCCCAGAGGGCGCCCGCAAGAACGACCTCTGGGCAGTATTGGCGGTTCGATCTTCTCGCATCCCGGTTAGGTCAGTCCGGTCGCATCCGTGAGCAGGCGCGTGACCTGCGAGAGCAATTCGTCTATGTCGAATGGCTTGAGGAGCAGGCCGACACCCTTTTCGGTGAGATAGCCCTGAATTTCCTGCGCCTTGCGAATCTCGGCGGTGCAGACGAGCACGGGAATTTTCTCCGTGTCGCGGTGCATCTTCATCTTCTGGAGCGTCTGCCAGCCGACGTACTCGCGGTCGAAGACGAGATCGAGCACCACCAAATCGGGCGCAGCGTCAATGATCTTGCGCAAGTCTTCGACCGCGAAGCCGAGCGCCGTGACGCGATACCCCTCATCCTCCAGAATCATGCGGAAGAGATCGAGGATTTCCTGTGTGTCGTTAACGACAAGAATATGCTTGCCACCCACCGTCCCCACGGTATCAGGCATTTCCCTCACCTCCCCATGTCTCCTGTCACCGACGACCGCGCATAAAAAGAACAGACGAACACCTCGCGGATCAGCCGCCTTCCTCGTCCGGCCAGACGCGGCGGAACAGCACCCATTGCCCCGGATCGTGCGCGATCACCGTCTCGATATTGGCGAGCATCCGGCGCATGTTCTCCGCGACATCCAGCGCCGTGTTGCCGCTACGCTGGAGCGGCACGTGGCGCAGGATGAAGCCGTACCGATTGCCTTCCACGCGCGGCGCGATCACCGTCACGATCTCCGCGCCCGTCGCCAACGCCATCCGAACAGGTCCCACCGGCAGGGTCGTCGGCGCGCCGAAGAATGTGACGGGCGTGCCGGTGCCGCTCCAATCGCGGTCCACAGCCATCCCGACCACCTTGCCCTCCTTCAGCGCCTTCATGACGCGCCGGACGCTCCCCGGTTCCGTAACCTGCTCGATGTGCCAGCCGCGCGACTGCCGCAGGTAGGTCACAGAATCGTGTACGAAGTGGGAGGTCGTCCGCCCGACAAGCAGCGTCGCGTCGTAGCCGCGATTGATGATGAATTGGCCCATGATGTCGAACGCACCGTAATGGGCCGTGCAAAGGATCACCCCGCGCCCCGCCGCCAGCGCGTCGTCAACCACCGCCCAGTCGCCATCCAGGCGCACCTGCCGCTCGATCCGTTTCAGCGAGACGCGCGGCACGCGCAACAAGTCGAAGCCGTTGCGCGACTGCATCCGAAAGGCGCGCCGCGCCGCATCCTGCACGGCGATCTCCGTCGCGCCCGCGCCCATGACGTGGCGCATGTTGGCCGCGACGTTGGCGCGGAGATTGGTGTTGCGGCGATAAAAGTAGTCGCCGAACCGATCTGCCACCCAATAGCCGACCGGTCGCGAGACCCCAAGCAGCAGGACGCTGACGACCTGCGCGGCGTAGTTCCCGGATCGCCGCAGCCAGTGGGGCGGCGCTTCGATCCACGAATTGATCGCGCCGCGCAGTTTCATACGAACGCCTCGACCTGCCAGCCGCGCGCTTCGGCTTCCTTGCGCAGCCGGTCGTCCGGGTTAACGCAGATTGGGTGGCCGACGAGCGCCAGCATCTCCGCGTCCGTGTAATGATCCGCGTAGGCGTAGGACGCCGCGAGATCGAGTTTGCGGTCGTCCGCGAACCGCGCGATGAGCAGCGCCTTCGCCCGACCATAGGGGTGCGGCCCTTCGAGGCGCGTCGTCAGTTTCAGCCCGCGCCCCGGCGCCGTAGCGGCCTTGACCGCCAGCCGCGTGGCGATGACATGGTTGATGCCGAGGAATTCCGCCATCGGCTGGAGCAGGAACCAGAGTGAGCCGGAAAGCATCACCGTTGTGTGCCCGCGCGCGCGGTGATCGGCAACTGCCGCGATGCCACGCGCCGCCAGTCGCGGGCGAATATCGCGCGCGAAGCAATCCGCCCCGAGTTGCTGCATCTCGGCGAGGTCCTTGCCACGCAAATAGGGCCGGTGCCGCCGGATACTCTGGACGATCCGCGAAGGCGTCGGGCGGAGATGGCGCAACGTGAATCCCGCCGTCAGCAAGGCTTCGCGCAGGCCAAGTTCGCGCTTTTCCCACAGATAGCGGAGGAACAACCGCTCGGCGGTCGTGCCCGGCAGGAGCGTCCGATCCACATCGAAGATCGCGCCGATGGAAGCCGCAGCGCTCTCGGCGGGCGACGTGACGGGGATTTCCGTCGCCTCAACGACCGCGCGATTGCCGACGAGCGGGACGGTCGTTTCGACGGCCTCGGGCAAGTTCGATGGGCCGGAGCGCACGCGGCTACCCGGTTGGTCATTCACCAGAGGTCTCCCCTGTGGGAGTATTCGGATGCACACCAGCATCCTGAGGCAAGCCACCCTGAGGAGCGCGTGGGCGCGGCTGTACGCTCACTGCCCGGCCGGTGAGATTGTCCCACGAGTCGTAGATAACCGGGAGGCCGCGCACGAGCGAGAGGATCACAGCGCTGTACACGAAGAACCACGTCGTGAACCGTCCGCCGACAGTGTCGTAGAAGGCAAGAAAGCCGTTGGGATGCGGGAGCCGTGCGCCGAAAAGACCGGCGAGGAAGCCGAACGCGAGCACTTTCGCGACGCCATAGAAGGCGCGCATGAAGCGCGATCCGGTTAGCCATTGCGTCACCGGCGAGCGCATCATCGAGTTCTTGCCGAACGCCGTCTTCCCTTCTTTGAGTCCGAGGGAGCGCATCGCGTCAATGATGAAGCCGCGCGTCATCATCGCCAGCGGAATCCAGACCTTGATGATACCGAGGTGGGCGAAAACGATCCAGAACGTCATCTCGACGACGCGATCCCCGGCGATGTCGAAGACCGCGCCGAACTCGTCCGCCCGACCGCGCCGCCGCGCGACGATCCCGTCGAGCGCGTCCGACGCGATGATGAGGTAGACGAGGGCGACCGCGCACGACACCGCCACGGGCTGCCGCGTGTAGAGCAACCCGACCGTCCCGAACAGCACAATGAGCCGGATAACTGTGATCAGGTTCGCCAAGCGCGTCGTCCGCCCCATTCAGCGCGCCGCGCGGTCCTGCGGCCTCGCCCTGTCAATACCCAACGCGGCACGAGTATAGCATAGGGAAGGACGAAGAACTGAGGGATGGAGGGCGCACAGCCGCGCGCCCCTCTACCTCATCGCTCATTGCTCGTTTAGCGATGCAGCAATGTCAGGAGGACGACCCAGGCGATGGCGCCGACGAGCGCGCAGCCGAGGGTGAGGAGACGGGCGGCGAAGCGGTCGTAGCGGTAGACCGCCCAGGCGAGGGCGGTATTCGCGGCGAGCACAATGCCGACAATAAAGGGGATCGTCCAGAGTTCGCGCTTTTCGCCGATCCGGTTCGGCTCGCCCGGCCCCGCCGGACCGAAGTGCAGGGCGATCTGGTTCGGGAAGTGGGAATACCGCAGGGCAATATAGACGATCATCGCGCCGACGAACACGACCGCCGCCAGCAAAAAGGCGAGTGCGGAACGATCCGCCAGGAGCGATCCGACGCCCGCGTCCGGGGCGACAATCACGCGGCGACTACCCGTACTCGTCACCTCCGACGGATACGGGAAGGGGCCGCTTCGCCGCTCGGCATCTGCTTGCGGACTAACACGCGGCATCGGCCCGCTGATGTACGGACTCTGCGGTATCGCGCCGGACGCGGTACCCACGTACCCGCCCGTCCCCGCTTCCGGCGGCGCGGCGTATGCCCCGCTCTGCGTCACAGGATCACGCGGCGCGGTCGGGAACTGCCCGCTCCGGCGATCATCCGGGCCAACCGGTGCGGGCGGTACGGGAAATTGGCCACTGCGCGTCGCGTCGGAGGGCGCTGCGGGAAATGCACCACTCTGGCGCGGCGGTGGCTGCACAGGGAACTGCCCCGAATACGGCCCGCGCGGCGGTGTATTCGGTGCGGGTGGAATCCGCCACGACGATGTGTCGGGCCGGTTCCCCGCCTGCGCCGGTGGCTCATTCTGCCTCTCATCGCTCCCCGCCGGAATCGGCCACCCAAACCGATCATAGCCCGGCGGCGATTGCGGCTGCTGCCCCGGCTCGGCGCGACTCCACGACGCGGGGTGGGCGATCTCGCTAACTTCTTCGGCGATAGTTGGCTCAGTCGCTGCATCCGGGCGACGCGTCGGCCCAGGCGGCGATTCCTCACGAATACCAGGTGGGTGGCCGCTCTGCTCCGTCTGCGGCGCTGTGGCATCATCAGGCTCGCGCGCTACCACTTCCCGCTCAACGGCGGATTGCGGCTGCGACTCTTGCGAACGCTTCCACCGCGCGTTTTCCTGCCGGTCGTCAGGCCCTGTCGGTGGCATCAGCGCGCGGCCGCCGGTGTCCGCGCACCTGCGTACACGGGCGTACACCAATCGCGGTGTTCCGGCAGATTGCCGCGTACCGCCTTGAAGAAGACCTCCTGCAACCGCCGCGTGATCGGGCCGACCGCGCCATCGCCGATCGGGCGGTGATCCACGGACGTGACGGGCGAAATCTGCGCGCCGGTGCCGCACAGGAAGAGTTCGGAGACGCCGTAGAGTTCGCTGCGATCAATTTCCCGCTCGACGACCGGGATATCGAGATCGTTTGCGAGCGCGATCACCGAGGCGCGTGTGATGCCGACGAGGATATTGCCCGCGCCGGGCGGCGTGACGAGCGCGCCATTGTCCACGACGAAGAGGTTTTCCGCGCTGCCTTCGGAAACGTGCCCGTCACTGGAAAGCATAATCGCCTCGTCGTAGCCGTTCAGTTCGGCCTCGGTGCGCGCGAGGGCGGAGTTGATGTAGATGCCGGTGATCTTGGCGCGCGCCGGTGCTGCATTGTCCTCGATGCGCGTCCACGACGAGACGCACGCCTTCAAACCCTTGTTCGTGTCGAGATAATCGCCGAGCGGGCGGGTATAGATCGTCAGCGCATCGGCGTCAATATTGATGCGCGGGCCGAGTTCGAGCGAATCCTTGTAGGCGAGCGGGCGGATGTAGATGTCGTAGCGCGCGTCGTTGCGGCGCATCAGTTCGATCGTGAGATCGCACAAATCATCGGCGCTCATCTTCAGGTCAATCATCAGCGTCTTGCAGGAGCGCAGAAGCCGCTCGTAATGCGCCTTCAGATGAAAAAGGTAAAGTTCCCCGTCTTCCTCATTCCAGTAGCCACGGATACCCTCGAAGCATCCGGTGCCGTAGTTGAAGGCGTGGGTCATGACGCTGACTTTCGCTTCGCTGAGGGGCACAAACCCGCCGTTGAACCAACAAAGCGGATCGTTCGCCGTTGCTGCCATCCTCATTCCATCCTTTCGTTTGCGCACCCCATCGCTCTGATGCCGCTATCATACCATGTGTGGCGGATGGGGAAACCTCACCCCCGGCCCCTCTCCATTGCTTGTCAGCAATAGCGAGGGGAGGGGATTTGTCTGGAATGCCATGGTGTTGAACGACCTCCCGCATTCCCTGTATCGCTCCCCCTCTCCTTTACGCCAGGCAAAGGAGAAGGGGTCGGGGGTGAGGTTCCCGGTTCCCCCATTCGCAGCACATGGTATGATAGCGGCATCAGAGCGGCGGGGTGTGCACACGAAAGGATGGCATGAGGATGGCAGCGATGGCGAACGATCCGCTTTGTTGGTTCAATGGCGGGTTCGTGCCCCTCAGCGAGGCGAAAGTCAGCGTGATGACCCACGCCTTCAACTACGGCACCGGGTGCTTCGAGGGTATCCGCGGCTATTGGAACGAGGAGGACGGCGAACTCTATCTGTTCCATCTGAAGGCGCACTACGAGCGGCTGCTGCGCTCCTGCCGGACGCTGATGATCGACCTGAAGATGAGCGCGGACGAGTTGTGCGAGCTGACGCTCGACCTCCTGCGCCGCAATGACGCGCGCTACGACATCTACATCCGG
>JALYXG010000615.1 GCA_030947205.1 Chloroflexota bacterium | reverse complement strand
GGTTGTCTTCAACGACAATGCCTTCGGCAATGTCAAGCGCATCCAGCAGCAGAACTATCGCGGTCGGATGATCGCCTCGGACCTCACGAACCCCGATTTCGTTGCCCTCACTCGCTCCTTCGGCATCGCGGGGATGCGCGCTGACGGGCCGGACGCGTTGCAGGGCGCGCTCCGCGAAGCGCTCGCCTCGCGCGAACCCGCCCTGATCGAAGTCCCCGTCGGCGAGATGCCCAGTCCGTGGCGGCTGATTATGCACACCCTGTGATACGAAGGGTGGCGTAGACTTTCAGCCTGCACGAGCGTCGGGAGCGTCCAGCCTATGCGTGGTATCCTTATCCGACAAAGGAGCGGGCGATGGTACACGAATTGACCGAGAACGAGACGGACACGCTGATCGAGCGGCATATCGAGCCGCACCCCGATCCCGTCAAGGAGGGGCATGCATGGTACCGCCTGAAAGAGCGGGGCGTGCCGGTGTACGCAATCATCGGGAGCATGAGCCTAACGCTCGACAATGCCGATGATGTGGCGGCTGCGTTCGCCGTCTCGCGGGAGGCCGTGGACGCGGCGGTCGCGTATTATCGCCAGAACACAGCGGCAATTGACTCGCGCCTCGCCGCGAATCGCGCCGCGTAAGTGGCGGCGTTCTACCTGGATGAGGATGTCTCTCTGCGGATGGCGCGGCTTCTCGCTGATCGTGGGCATCACGTCGTGACCACCGATGAGGAAGGGCGCAAAGGCGCTCCCAATGCCCGGCAACTTCTGTATGCTGCCGCGCGGGGCTGGACGCTGCTCACCAATAATGCCGATCATTATCGCCTCTTGCATGATGCATGGCTGATGTAGTCGCACGAATGGGGAAATGCACGCCAACATGCGGGTGTGTTGATTTTGCCCCATGTCATCGTCGCCGACCTCCCGCGCATTGCCGAGGCGATTCACCAACTCGCGAGCGATCCCGCGACTACTTTCGCAAACACCCTTTATGCGTGGACGCCGATGACGTTGTGGACCCGATGGCCCCAGTGATCGAACATCCATGACCCCCTTGACTCTCACGTTAGGTGAGGGTGTATCGTCGCTCTCGTGGCTATCGGAGGCACGGCAGAAAGGAGGGGGCATGACACGGCCCGAGGCCATGAAAGTGGGCGAATTGGCGAAGCGGACAGGCGTTTCCGTCCGCACGCTCCACCACTACGACGCGATCGGCCTGCTCGTGCCATCGCGGCACAGCGACGCGGGCTACCGGCTGTACACCGCCGCCGATGTCGCCCGCTTGCAGCAGATCATGTCGCTCCGGCAACTCGGCTTTTCGTTGGAGCAAATCCGGGATTGCCTGGGCCGGGGCGACGTTTCGCCCGTGCGGGTGATCGAGATGCATCTTGACGGGGTGCGCAAGCAGATCGCGCTGCAGCACGCGCTGTGCGACCGTTTGGAGACGGTCGCCGACGCATTACGACGGGCGGAGGAACCGTCTGTCGCGGAGTTCTTGCAAACAATCGAGGCGATGAACATGGTTGAAAAGTATTACACACCAGAGCAGCAGGAATGGCTGAAGGAGCGCCGACAAACCGTTGGCGATGCGCGCATCCGCGAGGTCGAGGCGGAATGGCCCGCATTGATGGCGGAAGTTGGCTGCGAGATGGACGCGGGTACCGACCCGGCAGACCCGCGCGTGCAAGCGCTTGCCGCGCGCTGGATGGGACTGGTGCAGGAGTTCACCGGCGGCAACTCCGGCATCGAGCAAAGCCTGCGCACGATGTACCAGAACGAGCAGCCGCAGGACATCTACCCCTCGTTCGACCCGCGCATGTCCGAGTATGGGGCGTATATCAGCAAGGCGATGGCGGCGAAGGGGACATAGCGCCGACCCGCCGATCATCCGCCCCTCCCCATGAGCGGGGAGGGGCTTTTTACGAGAACGCATACGCCCTGATGCGCAACGAGGGTCGGTAGCCGTACGTGGCGGACACTGCTACGATATGTCCCGTTTCGCCGACTACCGACTGAGAGGAATGCATGAAGATTGTCGAAATGCGCGTCGTGCCGGTGGCGATGGCGGATCCGCCCTTGCGGAGTGCGTTCGGGCTGCACGCGCCGTACGCGCTCCGCACGATCGTCCAACTGAAGACGGATGACGGCCTGACCGGGCTGGGCGAAACGTATGGTGGCACGATCCCGCTGCGCGATCTCGAAGCGGCGCGCGAGCGAGTGATCGGGCAGGACCCGTGGCATCTGACGCGCATCGAGGCGGCCATCGCGGGCGATCCGACCGCCGCGCCGAACAAGGAGCGCGCCTGGGAGGGGACGCTTTCTTCCCCGGTTCAGGCCTACTCACCCATCGAGGTCGCCTGCCTCGACATTATCGGCAAGGCGACCAATCGCCCGGTCGTGGACCTGCTCGGCGGGCGGTACCGGAGCGCGGTGCCCTTTTCGGCGTACCTCTTCTTCAAGCACGCGGGCATCGGCGGTGCGGACGGCCTGGCGGACGCCTCGACCGCCGCGAAAGAGCGGGATGACTATCTTGCACGGGAGGCGCTCTCACCGGAAGGGATCGTCCGGCAGGCGCAAGACTTCGTGCGGCAGTTCGGCTTCAAAAGCATTAAACTGAAGGGCGGCGTGCTCGAACCCGACGTGGAGGTCGCATCCATCCTGGCGATGCGCGAGGCATTCGGGCCGGAAATGCCGCTGCGGATTGACCCGAACTGTGTGTGGAGCGTTGATACTTCGATCCGCATCGGCTTGGCATTGGCGGGCACGCTGGAATATTACGAGGACCCGACGGACGGCAAGGCGAACATGGCCGAAGTGGCGCGGCACGTCCCGATCCCGCTGGCGACGAATATGTGTACCACCTCGTGGGCCGACATCCCGGAGACGGTCGAGCGCGGCTCGATCCATATCCTGCTTTCCGACCACCATCTGTGGGGCGGGCTGCTGCCGACGGTGAAACTGGCGCAACTCTGCCGCGTCTTCAACTGGGGCGTCTCGATGCACTCCAACTCGCACCTCGGCATTTCGCTGATGGCGATGGCGCACGTCGCGGCGGCGATCCCGAACCTCACCTACGCCTGCGACACGCACTATCCGTGGCAAGTGGACGAAGTGATCGTGGGCGGCAAGCGCCAGTTCGAGGACGGCAATATCGTCATTGGCGACAGCCCCGGCCTCGGTGTCGAACTGGATGAGGACGCCCTCGCCCGCCTCCACGAGCAGTATCAGAAAGCGGGCCTTGCCAAGCGGGATGATGTGGCGGAGATGCAGAAAATCCAGCCCGGCTGGCAGCCCGTCCGCTGGTAGGGGCATGATGGAGTTCACAGAGAACGCACCGGTAGCGCAGGCTGCAGCCTACGCTACCATCTCGTCAATCGCGCGCGGATCGGGCGCTGCTGCCGGAGTGCGTGCCGCCTGCGTTCATGGCGAGGTTGCCGCCGTCCATCGCGATCACGCTCCCGGTCACGAAGGATGAAGCATCCGAGGCGAGGAAGAGGGCGACGCCCTTGATGTCGTCCGGCACGCCGAGGCGGCCCATTGGGATGCCGGTGAGGAAGTTTTCGCGCAAGCCGGGAGTCGCGGCCATCCGCTCGTCGAAGGCCGGGTTGGTGATCTGCGCGGGCGCGATGGCGTTGACGCGCACGCCCCGGCTCGCCCATTCGGTGCTCAGTTCGCGCGTCATCTGCACGACGCCGCCCATCGCCACGCTGTAGGCGAAGTTGCCCCGGCCGAGCGCGGTGATGCCGCCGATCGAGGCCATATTGATGATGCTGCCCTTGCCCGCCCGTAGCATCCGCCGCCCGCCCTCCTGGCAGGAGCAGAATTTGCCGACGAGCGCCCCGTTCAAGACCTCCTGAAACTTCTCGATCGGCAGGTCTTCGGGGTGGAACAAGTGGTTGTTGCCGGGGATGTTGGCGAGGATGTCAATCCGGCCGAACTCCCGGTCGAGACGTTCGTACATACCACGGATTTGGTCAATATCCGAAACATCGCAGACGACCGGGATAACCCGCCGCCCAAGCGCGGTAATCTCGCCCGCCGTGCGTTCCAGCGTTTCCGCGCGATAGTCGCAGATCAGCACATCTGCCCCCGCCTCGGCGAAAGCGAGCGCCGCCGCCCGCCCCATGTTCTGCCCCGCCCCGGAAACTAGTGCCACGCGCCCCGTCAGGTCAAACAGTTCCAGAACCATACGTCCCCTCCTCTTACCGACGATCAACGACGACAGCGCCCGATTGGAGTACCATCGCGGGCGCGCTCAGGACGCCGAGGTCGGTTACCGGGTCGCCGCGCACCGCGAGCAGGTCGGCGGCGCAGCCCGA
>JALYXG010000595.1 GCA_030947205.1 Chloroflexota bacterium | reverse complement strand
CTTCATGGTTCATTTCCGCAATATCACCGGTGGCTACCTCCACTTCGACGAGGTCTACCCCGACAATGGCGATGTGGACATGCACGCGGCGCTCCGCGTCTACAAAGAAGTCGGCTACGGCGGCATGATCTGCCCCGATCATGTCCCGACCTCCGCCGTGGACCCGGACAAGGAGCGGCAGTTCGCCTTCTGCCTTGGTTACATCCGGGCGCTCATTCAGGTCGTGGAGCGGGAGGCATAGCGGCGCTGCCATCCTGTGCGATGGTACCGCCACGGAGTGCAAAAGCGGTACAGTGGTACATGGGTGGCGTGCTACAATCCGCGCCACTCTTGCACCGTTATTGCACCGTCTGTATCGCTGGGGAAGGCGAGGGGAGGCCGAGATGCGCGGCGCGCATGCATGGAACCGTGTGGAAGAGATCGTCGCCGAGGTGAACCGTTCGGGCACCGCTGGTGTCTCGCTGATCGGGCCGGACGGCGCGGCGTGGGAGCATCTGGGCGACCGCATCTTCAATCCGGCCAGCACGCTGAAAATCCCCGTGATGGTGGAAATCTACTGGAAGATTGACGCGGGCGAACTCCGCCTTGACGATCCGTGGACGCTGACGGACGACGAGCGGGTCGGCGGAAGCGGCGTGCTCAATCAGATGCGCACCGGCGCGACACTCACGCTCTACGATCTCATCTACTTGATGATCTCGATCAGCGACAATCTGGCGACGGACGTGCTTATTAACAAGGCGGGCGTCGAGGCAATCAACCGGACGACGGCGGACCTCGGCATGAAGAACTCGCGCCTCGCCGGGACGCTCCGCGATGCCTTCGCGGGCGCGCCCGAACTTGGGCGGGCGACGCCGAATGACTACGCGACCGCGATCGCGGCGATCCTCGACGGCAAGGCGGCGTCGGAAGAATCGTGCGAGGCGATGACGGCGATGCTCGAAACGCAGCAGAACCGCCGTCGTATCGCGCGCTATCTGCCGCTGCCCGTGCCGCTCTCGGAGTCAATGCGGTGGGGCAGCAAAACTGGCACGACGCGCGGCGTTTGCAACGAGGCCGGGTTCATCATCGGGCCGAATGGGCGGCTGATTATCGCCGTCTATACCGAGCATTATGCGGACACGCATGTCGCCGAGCAGGTGATCGGCGAGATTGCGCGGGCGGCGATGGCGGATACCGGCGTGGCCGGGCCGCTCTATACCAGTTAGGGTTTTTTGCATGGTAGCGTAGGCGTATGAACCTTGACGACTTAACCAGGCACAATAAATAGTCTATCTCATGCTCGCGTGCGGAAAACCTCGACGCCGACCGCGCGCAGGATACTTCCTTTGATGGACACTTCCGGCTTGCGGACGGTAACGCGGATATCTTGCACCTCAGTATGCGCGGCGAGGACGGCGGCGGCGATCTTCTCCGCGACGGTTTCGATCAGGTCGTGCGGACCACCTTCGGCGATGTCACGCGCCTGGCGGTAAACATCGCTGTACGAGGTGGTCTGCGTCAAATCGTCCGTCGTACCCGCTGCGCGGAGGTCGCGCGTCATCGCGATGTCCACGATGAACCGCTGGCCGAGCTTCTTTTCCTCCGGGTGGACGCCGTGATACGCGTAGAACATCAACCCTTCGAGAAAGATGCGATCCTGTGTTGGCACGGTTGAATCCTTTCCGACGGTGTTTGCGTCCCGCTGACACGACCACGACGTCAGCGAATGATTGTAGATACGTTATACTGCATTGCCGAAGCGCTCCCGCACCGTTCTCCATGAAACGATACGAAGTGATGAGAAGCGAGCCATCCGATCCTCAGTCCTCCCCCATGCGTGCCGTGATCGTCACGGGTGGCCTGGTGGGGGATGACGCCTTGGTGCGCGGGCAGTGCGCGGCGGCAGGGTTGCTGATCGCGGCGGATGCCGGGGCGCTCGTCCTCGAACGGCTCGGCATCGTGCCCGATCTCGCGGTCGGCGACTTCGACACGGCGGGGCCGGCACTCGTCGCGCGGCTCGCCGCCCGTGGCATCCCGACCGAGACGCACCCGGTGGCGAAGGATTACACCGACACGCATCTCGCCATCGTCGTCGCCATTGAGCGTGGCGCAGCGGAAATCGTCGTCCTCGGCGCGCTCGGCGGCCCACGCTACGACCATATGCTGGCGACCGCGCTGTCGCTCGCGGCCCCGGTCTTCGCGGGCGTCCGCATCTGCCTTGTGGACCCACTGCACACGATGCTCGTCCTCCGCACCGGCGAATCGGTCGCGCTCCACGGCACGCCCGGCGAGTATGTCTCCCTCCTCGCACTCACCAACGAAGTGACGGGCGTTTCCGGCGACGGCCTCCTGTACCCCCTCCCCGCCACCTTTCGCCTCGGCGACAATATCGGCGTTTCCAACGAACTGACCGCGCCCGACGCGACCGTCTCGGTCGGCGGCAGCGGCATCCTCCTTGTCATCCACACGCACCAACGTGCAGATGCGAGCGGGTGATACCGATGCTCTCCCTTCCCTTCGTGGGAAGGGGGCAAGGGGATAGGAATTCAGCCCGCGTACGGCATGGTGGTGTCGTTCGCGTCCAGCGGACGCAGGAGTTCGCGCAGTTTCTCCATCGCGAGCCGCAACCGCCCCTTGACGGTGCCGAGTGGGATGCCGATCCGCTCGGAAATTTGCTGATGCGTAAAACCGCTGTAATAAACCAGATCCACGACTTCCGCCTGCTCGGGCGGGAGCGCCGCCATCGCCCGCCGGACGCGGTCGCGCTCCAACCCCTGGATGACCGATGTCCACGTATCTTCTTGCGAGACGAGGGGCACAGCGTCCTTGATCTCGGTGTCGGCGCCGGTGCGTCTCCGCATGCTGCGCACCTGGTCTATCGCCCGGTGGTGGACGATGGTCAGGACCCAGGTGCGCGCCGCGCCGCGCTCCGCGTCGTACATCGCGCCCTGCCGCCAGATGTTCAGAAAAGCCTCCTGGACGACGTCTTCCGCGAGCCCGCGCTCGCCGAGAATCCGGTACGCGAGGGCGAATGCCACGCCGCCGTATTGATCGTAGAGGAGTTCCATCGCGCGCGGATCGCGCGGCGTACGTTGTGCTGCTTTTGCTACCATTTGATATTTCTCCCGCCTGTGCGTCGCCGCACACCCCGCATTTCACCAATCCCACTTCGTCGAGAGACGCAAGGAATCTCCGCGCACGCATAATTTGCGTGGCGCGGATGCGGGTTAAGCGGGAGAAACGGGAGGTTGATACGATCGCTGACGGGGAGTCTGCGTGGGGGATCGAATTCGCCGACTGCCGAACAGGGTCGCGCAGCCGAATGCGGCGACGAGCAGCGCCGTCAGGCTATGGCCACCGCCACCAACGCGCGAGGTTTGCGGTGCGGTGGCGGGTGGCACAGATGGCATACCGCCCGGTGCTGGACGGTCGGGCGGCAGTTGCACCGACCGAACGGTGGGCAGACTACCCCCTTCCCCCACCGGTTCCGGCAGGGAATCGAACCGGCTACGCGCGGCAGTCGTATGCATGGGTAGTAGCGGTACGATCATCGAAGCGCCTTGTCCGCCCACCGCTCGAAGCAATGGGGGCGCGGAGAGCGTAATCAGCGCGAAGGAAAAGGAAGATACAGGCGCTATCCGTAGCTCATTACGCGGCAGCAACTCGAATGCGATGGAACTACTCAGCGTGGGAACGAGCGCCGGGCTGGATGCCACCACTGATTGCGGCGGTACGATGATCGGCGTGGCGAGCATGGATGGCGCCGGTGCAATCGGCGCGCTCTTTGCGTCGGTTCCCGCTGTCGCGTCGGGTCCCACTGTCGGGATACTCCGTACCGCTTCAGCGCGGTTGAACGGCGCGGACGGCGGGGCAAAGTTGGTTGGCGCGCTTTGTATCGGCGAGGCAGAAATCGGCGGCATCACCGGGTCCACGATGGGCGGTGTCGGTAGCACCGGTGACACCGGCGGCGCGACCGGCGCGGTTGGGACGACGCCGGAGACTACGGGTACAAGGCCCGGTGCAATGGTTTCGATGATATTCGTTACCGGTTGCGTGATCGGCACGATGATCTCGGCCACGGGTGCGACGACGGGCTGCACGGCTTGTAGTGCCGGTGCGACGCTTGTGGTTGTTGGGGCAATGGCAGCGACGACCGGCTGCACGATGGGCGCGACGACCAGCGCGACCGGTGCGGCAACCGTTTGGACGGTCGTCGCGACGGTTTGAACGACGGGTGCAGCGGCCTGCACGACGGGCTTCGTCGCCACCTGAACGGACTGGACAATCGGAACTGGATTCGTCACCGTCATTACGGGTAGTGCGGGTGCGATGACCGGCGGTGCGACGACGGGTGCAGACGGCGCGACGGGCTGCGTCACCGTCTGAGCCGTCGGCGCGATGGGTTCGAGGACGACGATTGCGTTGTTCGCGGCCGGGGCGGTGACGCGACTTACGACCGGTGCAGCGCTCTGGGTCAGCGCCCCGGCAATCTGTGGGGCGGGAGCGACAGCAGCTGTCGTCGCCTGGGATGCGGGCTGGACAATCGCCTGTACCGGCTGCGCGACCGTGACGCTTACCGCGCTCGTCGTTCGCTCCACGGTGCCGGTCGCCGTTTCGGCGCCGCGTGTGATCGTATCTGTCCCACCGCGTGTGCTATCGGCGCTGCCATGCCCTGCCGACGACCCGGACGAACCGCCGGATGCCCCGGACGGACCCGAACCACCGGGCGATCCGGCGGCGGAGCCGGCATTGCCCACCGCACCACCGGCATTGCTGACCGCACTTCCGGCATTGCCGACTGTGCCACCGACATTACCAACCGCCCCGCCCGCGCCATTAACCACGCCGCCAGCCGTATCTTTGACGCCCTTTGTCACATCGGAGACGGTGCCCCCGACCGCACCGGTGACATCCCCGAGCGGGCCAGAGGCATCGAGGTGGATCGCGAATAAGAATGAGGCGAGCACGGCGCACGCACCGATCAGCAATAGCGAAATTCGGGCAGGGGTACGTCCGCCCCTCTCAGTCGCCGTGTCCCGATTCATTTGTATGCCACCGACGTAGGTTCTCATCTATTCGCGGCTCCGCAGGTTCGGTGCGATGATGTGAGAAGCACTCAAAACTTATACCATGAACCACAAGATTGTCAAGACCGGTTATCTTTGGCTGTTGGTGTT
Organism: Chloroflexota bacterium; assembly: GCA_030947205.1. Taxonomy (GTDB): domain Bacteria; phylum Chloroflexota; class Chloroflexia; order Thermomicrobiales; family JALYUS01; genus JALYUS01. The sequence continues at coordinate 1,600 of JALYXG010000595.1, read as the reverse complement.
CGATGATTTGGTCACCCCCTCAGCATTCAGTGAACATGTCACGCGATGCGCGTGCCCTCAAGAAACCCTGTGTTTGATTGCTCGTCAGGCTACCGTGTCGTGCTGCACGGCAAGGCGTAATGGCTGCAGGCGAGCGGACGATTATCCCTCGCTCACTGCCGCACCTTCCCGGCTAGCCGCAACGCCCAGAGCCGCAGTTCCGCCTCCGTCGCCCGCGCCAGCGATGCCACCGGCAGCCGCGCCTGCCACGTCGTGCCGTCGGTCAGCACCACCCGCACCGCGAAACTGGCGGTCGCGCCGCCGGAATCATCGCGGGTGATCGTGTGCCGCCGCACCATCGTCAGGTCGGCGATGGTCCGTTCCAGTCGCTCGTGCAGCGCCTCCTCGTCGTCCCCGACCCGCTGCCAGTCGCAGCCGTCGAGCGGGGTGGTCGGCCCGGTGGCGGGTGCGTGGAAGACGCCCCCGAGGATGCGCTCCGCCTCGTCGCGGAGGGGCGCGGTCGCCCTGCGCACCTCCGCCGTCGTTCGCTCCCAGTCCGCGCGTAGCTGCCGCACGAAGCGCGGGTTGAAGATGCCGAAATCGTCCATATGACCCTCCGTGATCGCGATACCTGGGCGACGCTCGCCGCTGCCGCTTCGGATTATCTGGCGCTCGATGCAGTCTATGCCGTGGAGTGTACCACCGGTACAGACGCCGATTATGCGAGGAATGAGGCGACATCGTAGAGTGCGGCGCGCAGGGCGGCCCAGAGTGTGGCGTACTGATCCCACGGCGTGCCGTCGGCGACGCGGATCGTCAGCGGGCCGGTGCGCTCGACCCCGGCGGTGCGCGCTGCGCGGTCGCACTGCGGCATCGTCAGGAAGTCCACGTCGAGCCGGAAGGGCTGATCCGGCGTGTAGGGCGGGACGCGGTCGCGCTTCGCCAGCGCGCGGGCGGCGGCGGCGGTAATCTCCGGTCGCGTGGCGGAGGGAGGGCGGCAGAGTGCGGCGTTGCGCCCACACGCTTCCTTGACTGCCACCGTCTCGATCTCCTCGCCAAGAAAGGCGCGCGCCTCCGCGACCGTCGTCGTGTCGCCCGTCACCAGGACGACGGGGATGCCCATCGCGCCGAGGACGGCGGCATTGATACCCGTCTCGCCGTGTGGCCGCCCGTTGATCCGCAGTTCGGAGACGACCGCACCGGCGATAGTGTGGGGATGGATCGCCTTCGGCGTACGCGCCATCGCGTGGTAGCCGACAAAAACGGCCGCATCGAACGGGCGGCTGTCCGCCATCTCGATCTGGCAGTGATCCTTGGCGTCCCCCGTACCGCTCAGGAGGTGCGCCGCCGGGTGCATCTCCTCGAACAGCAGGTTGCGCATCGGGCCGTGCCCATCGTTGACGAGGATGAAGTCCGCGCCCGCCTCGACCAATCCCTCGATCGCGGCGTTCGCGTCCTGCGTCATCAGGCGGCGGCCCCGGTCGTACTCGCGCTGCCCCGGCATCATCATGTCCGCATGGACGACGCCAGTAATTCCCTCGATGTCCACCGAAACGTAGACGTTCATCTTCCCTCCCTATCCGCTCGACGCAAACCGCCAGCAGCGATTATCGCGCATCCG
>JALYXG010000586.1 GCA_030947205.1 Chloroflexota bacterium | reverse complement strand
TCCCTGACCATCGCCATCTTCCCATATTTGCTCCCCCTCTCCTTTGCTTGTCAGCAAAGGAGAGGGGGCCGGGGGTGAGGTTTCCCCCATCTGGTGTTATTATCAGGGGAAATGAGAGGATAGGAGACGAATGGCGAAGCGCGAGATACTACAAATCAACACCCCGGAGGGCGATGCGATCCTGCGCTCACGGGCACGGAAGATCAACCGGATGGACGAGGAGACGATGCAACTGGCCCGCGACATGGTCGAAACGGTGGTCGGCGTCGGCGTCGGCCTCGCCGCGCCGCAGGTCGGCGTGCCGCTCCGCTTGATCGTGGTGGACATCCCGCCTGACTCCCTTGAAGAGGGCGATCCCGGCTTCCAGATGGCGCTCTACAACCCGCGGATCGTGCGGCGGCGTGGTGGCAAGGAGGAGGACGAAGAGGGCTGCCTGTCGCTCCGCAACATGTACGGGCCGGTGGAACGCGATGTCTCGGTCGTTGTCCGGGCCTACGACATGCAGGATCAGGAGATCCAGATCACCGCTGACGGCTTCCTCGCGCGCGTCCTTCAGCATGAGATTGACCACCTCGAAGGGAAGATGTTCACCGATTACATGGAGAATCCCGACGCCCAATTGCGGTACGTGCCGCCACGCGACCCGAATGCCCCGGATAGCGACGAGGATGCCGAAACGGCGGAGCAGGCGGCGGTCGCGGAATAGGGAGACCGCGCGATGGAACAGGATGAAGCGACCACGCGCCGGGCCGCACTAATTGCCCAACTCGAACGCAGCGGCGTGCTGCACGACGCGGCGGTTCGCGATGCGATGCTGGTCGTTCCGCGCCATCCGTTCCTCCCGAATGAGCCACTGGAACGCGCCTACGCGAACGACGCAATTGCGACGAAGTTCGCAGGTATGGTCTCGATCTCCAGCGCCTCGCAACCCGCGATGGTCGCCGAAATGCTCGAACAATTGGCGCTCGAACCGGGGATGAATGTCCTGGAAATCGGCGCGGGCACCGGCTACAATGCCGCCCTGCTCCGTACACTCGTCGGCCCGACCGGGCGTGTGACGGCCGTGGACATTGACGCGGACATCACGGACACCGCCCGTGCGCACCTCGCGTCGGTGGGCTTCACGGATATAACCGTCATTACCGGCGACGGCGCGGCGGGCTACACGCCGAACGCGCCGTACGACCGTATCATCCTCACCGTCAACGCCGGGGATATTGCCCCGGCATGGTTCGCGCAACTGAATCCCGGCGGCATACTCGTACTGCCGCTCAGCGTTGGCCCGGCGCAGTTCTCCATCTCCTTCGCCAAAGAAAACGGCGTGCTCCGCAGTCGGTCGCTCTACCCCTGCAGCTTCATGCCCCTGCGCGGCAGCATGGGCGATGATGCAACCGGGGCACGAACGATCGCCGCCGCCCCCGGCCTCCGCTTGATGATGACTAATGCCGCCGCGCGCGACGCGGATCGGATTGTCGCCCTGCTCGAAACTGCTCCCACGTCACACGCCATCGCGGGTGTTCAGCATGGCTGGTTCTCCGCGCTCGCCTTCGCGGTCGCGGACACCACGCAGGCGCGCGTTTTCGCCTTTGTTTCGTCGGACGATGCGCGCTACGGCTTCGTCGGCCACGGCTACGGCGTCTTCGACACCGTGGCATGCGGCGGCGCGGTGATCCGCTTGTCTGACACCAGGGATGACACGGCGGAGATGGCAACGCTCGTCTACGGCGATGCACACGTCGGTGCATGGCTCGATAGTGTCTTCGCGGGCTGGGCCGCGCGCGGTGCGCGACGCGTGCAGGAGTACACCATCATCGCCGTGCCCGCTGATGCGCCGGTTTCGGCCACCGCTGGGGAGTTTGTTGTGGGGATTCCGCATTGGCGGTTGGTGTTTCGGGCAGGGAAGACCTAACCCCCGGCCCCCTTATTACAAATCCACCTCGCGCGGATGGATGCGCTGTTTCTCGACGGTGACGATTTGCTGAATCTGCTCGACCGCGCGGTCAATCTGTTCGGACTCGTTGATGACGAAGTAATCGAACAGTTCGCTGGTCGCGATCTCACGGCTGGCGATGTTGATGCGGCGGGA
>JALYXG010000579.1 GCA_030947205.1 Chloroflexota bacterium | reverse complement strand
TTGCCTCCTGCACGTCGGTGGTGATCTGATCCGCATAGGTGGCGACGATCGTCGCGAGGGACTTGGACGCGGTGTGCGTCGTCACCCACTGGTAGAGATCCGTCGCGGTGCCACTGGGGATGTCGGTGTAGTCAATCGTGATGCCAGGGTGTTCCTGCTGATAGCGCTTGAGCAGGTCGCCGAAGATCACGGTATTCGGGTCCGGCTTGCCGCTGGAAAGCGGCACATTGGGCTGCCGCGCCATCGAGATAGCGCCCTTCAACTCGGGCCGCGTCACGGTGATCGAGCCACTGGCGGCGGGCGTCGCCCCGCTGGCGACAGCGGAGCCGCCCGGCGCTTTCGTCGCGGCAGATGCCGCTGCCGGCGTCGGCGTGGTGATCGTCACGACGCCCTGGCTCGTCGGGGCCGCGCCGCCGCTCGTCGTGGATGCGCCCGCTTTCGGCGTATCGGTCGCGTTGCTGGAACCGCACGCCGCGAGAATCCCCGTCACCGCGCCCCCGGCGGCGATACCGAGCATTCGGCGGCGGTTCACCCGTGCCGTGAGAAATGATTGATATTTCGACTCGTTGCTCACAAAAACCTCCCCATTTGAGAAGTAGTCAGTAGACAGTAGACAGTAGACAGTTGGAAGCGGAAGCGCTTCGCACGTCTATCTCTCGCTACATTCTGCTGCTACGCCACTATCTCTTCTGACTACTGCCTACTGACTACCGATTATTGCCTACTACCCGCGCTCCTTTCCTAGAACTTGACCGCGCCGGAGGTGAGTCCCTTGATGAACTGCTTCGATGCGAGCGCGAAGACGAGCAGCAAAGGCAGGCTCGCCATCACGTAGCACGCCATAATCAGGCCCCACTGAGTGCCGAAATCGCCGGAGAAGGTCTTGAGAATCAGCGCGAGTGTGTAGTCTTTCTTCTTCGAGATGACGACGAAGGGCCAGATGAAGTCGTTCCAGACGCGGATCAGTTGGATGATCGCCAGCGTGGCGAGGATCGGGCGGGAAAGGGGGATCATGATGCGCCAGAAGATCGTGAAGTGGTTCGCGCCGTCCATCCGCGCCGCCTCGATCAGTTCGCCCGGCACGGAGGCGAAAAAGGTGCGCAGAACAAAGATCGCGAAGATCGAGCCGAAGGACATATACGGGATGATTAGGCCGAGGTAGTTGCCCAGCAGGTGCAACTGCGATGTCACGACGTAACGCGGCACGAGCAGCAGGACATCCGGCACCATCAGGAGCGAGATGACCCCAAGGAAGAGGACGCGCGAGCCGGGAAACTTGAATCGCGCGAAGGCATACGCGGCGAGCGACGCGACGAGCAGCGTGCCGCCGATCGAGGCGACACAAACGATCACCGTGTTGATGACCGGGCGAAATACCTGCTCCCAGGCAAACCGGTAATTCTCGAAGTGCAGTGGGAACGTCGGCCAGATCGGCTGCACGGAGAACTGCGCGCGCGTTTTGAAAGAGATCGTAACCATCAAGAAGAAGGGCAGGAAGGTGAGGAAGGCGACGGCGATCAGGAAGGCATACGAGGAGATTTGCCCGATCCCGCCTTTCTTGCCCGCCGTGACCGCCGCGCGCGGCTCCGCGATGGTGGCTTCGCCCCGATTGAGGACTTCTTCAGCGTTCTGCATCGTCGTGGCCTCCTGGATCAGTAGTCAGTAGTCAGTAGTCGGTAGACAGTAGTCGGTAGTTAGTTGAAAGCAGAATTGTTTCGCATCTTTTTCTGTCTACTATCTACTGTCTACTGTCTACTGACTACTGACTACTGACTAGACGATTCCCCGTTCCTGCGCGTCGGACTCCGACTTGAGCAGGAACTGATTGATCAGCGTGAGCGCGAGGATAAAGAGGAACATCACCAATCCGACGGCGCACGCATAGCCGAGCCGGTGCGCGTTGAAGGCTTTCTGGAAGAGATAGACACCGGGGACCATCGTCGAATTCGCCGGCCCGCCCTCACCGTTGGTCAGGATGTAGATACCGACGTACCGTTGCAGGGTCTGGATGACGGTCAGGATGGCAATCAGCTTGATCTGTCCCATGATGAGGGGCACGTCAATGCGGAAGATGCGCGTCCAGGTGGATGCGCCGTCGAGGCGCGAGGCGTCCACGACATCCTGCGGGATGTTCTGCAGCCCGGCGAGGTAGATCAGCATGTATGTGCCGCTCGCCCACGGGAACTCGATCAGCATGTAGGACCAGAGCGAGGTGTTCGGCGAGGCGAGCCAGAGTTTCGGCTGCTGACCGAAATGCTGGAGCACGTTATTAAGGAAGCCCTCGCCGGGTACGGGGTTGTAGAGGTATTGCCACAAGAGCAGGATCACCAGGAAGGGAATGATGGCGGGGATGAGCATGAAGACGCGCCAGAACTTCTGTGCCCGCTCGCTGGCGAGGTTGAAAATCGTTTCGGCGATGATGATCGGCATCGCGAAGGGGATCGTCAGGTAGAAGATGAGGATGATGAGGATGTTTTGCAACGACCGCCGGAACGTCGGATCGTGCAGAATTTCCTTGAAGTTGGCGAGGCCGATGAAGTTGTTGATCCGAAAGCCGTCCCAATCGTAGAACGCCTCCCGGAAGACGAGGATCGTCGGCCAATACTCGAAGACTACGAAGAGCACGAATGC
>JALYXG010000571.1 GCA_030947205.1 Chloroflexota bacterium | reverse complement strand
CATAGCGTCGCGCAGCGCTGCGACTGCGGTATGCACTTGTAATTATACGGGTCGGTGGACTACTCCACGACAAGGGTCTGATCCAGGAAGGGGGGAAGATAGCGCTCGTGTAGCCCGTACAGTGACTACGTAAAAACATCGAATATGATCCACAATGTCCGTTTGGGCAATGCCGCAGAAGCGAAAGAGCATCGAGACAACGGCGCACGTCTGGCCACTTGTACGGAGTGTTTCACACGAGGATAGTTCAGAAGCCAGCCAAAGAAAAGGCAACCAATGTCACTGACAGCAAGCAAAAGCATTGTGGATAATAAAGACAAAGGTATTCGATTTCTGCTTGGTAAAGAGGGAATCAGGCAGTATCCATTGTTGTGTATTATGTCAATGTACGTGTGGCTCAGGCACTGATACGGCGTAATGTGTCGCGAAACCCCTCGGGACGACGAGAGGTGACGCCGCTTGTATCCTATCACATATCCCTCGCTTGCGCGCCGCATATCACTGGGTATCTTCGGCGGCATGCATCGGCATGTCTATCGAAAACCAATCTGCGTGAGCGACGATGGAGCGATGTTGCTCCTCGCAACGTGGTATACGCCGGTCGTGCCCGAACGCCAGTCCGTCTCTCGATTACCTTCTGCGAAGTGACGCTCATCGGGTGGGGTGCGATACTGGCAGAGGGGTGTTGCGCGCTTCTCCTGCACCGTCAACGATTTGGGGGCCTCATGGTACGGATCTTAGTCCACACAGGGAAGGGCGGCGTCGGCAAAACGACCGTCGCGGCGGCGACTGCGCTGCGGTGTGCGGAGCGCGGCCAGCGCACGATAATCCTGAGCACGGACGCCGCGCACTCGCTCGGCGACGCGCTCGACATTCGCCTGGAGGCCGAGCCGATTCCGGTCCCTGGTGCGCCGAACCTCTGGGCGCAGGAAGTCAACGCGCTGCACGAGATGGAGCGGAACTGGGGCCGCGTGCAACAATACCTCACCGACCTGCTCGCCTGGCAGGGATTCGAGGGGCTGACGAATGAGGAATTGACCGTCATGCCCGGCACCGAGGAACTGTTCGCGCTCCTACGTATTAAGGGGCACGCCGAGAGCGGCGCGTACGATACGGTGATCGTGGACGCCGCGCCGACGGGCGAAACACTCAAATTACTCAGTCTGCCGGATGTGATGAGTTGGTGGATGCAGCGGCTTTTCCCGACCGTACGCCGGATGGCGAAGATGATGCGACCGGTCGTCCGGCGCGTCACTTCGATGCCCGTCGCGGGGGATGAACTCTTCGACACGGTAGACACGATGGTGTCGCGCCTCACCGCCGTCCGCGATCTGCTCACCAACCCGGAAATCACCTCGGTGCGCGTCGTCGTCAATCTCGAACGAATGGTCATCCGCGAGGCGCAGCGGTCGCTCACGTACCTCAGCCTCTTCAACTACCTCGTGGACGGTGTGGTTATCAACCGCGTTCTGCCCGCCGGTGGGGAGGGAAGTCTGTACGATTCCCTGCGGGAAACGCAGGCGAAATACCAGCGGGTGATTGACGAGTCGTTCGGCCCGTTGCCGCGCTTCGCCGTCCCATATTTCACCGAAGAAATCGTTGGATTGCCGCTCCTTGCCCGCGTGGCGGACGAACTGTACGGCGATCGCGACCCCGCGCAATTCTTCTACCGGGGCCAGCCGCAACGGATTGAGCAGGAGGGGAACGACATTGTCCTTGTCCTTGATCTGCCGTTTATGGAAAATGAGCGGGTGGACTTGCATCAGCGCGGCGATGAACTCGATATCCAGGTCGGCTGGCACAAACATCACGTCATGCTTCCCGATATGCTCGCGCGCCGCACGGCCACCGGGGCCACAATGCGCGATGGTGCCCTGCGCGTCCGATTCATTAGCGCCAATCCCGAGGTCTCTGTGCAGCGGCCGACGTAAGATGCTACCAATGTCTTTCTTACCAACAAAGGATACGGCCCTATCCGCAGTGCAATCTGTCCTGAGTGTCTCTATGTCAGACGAATGGAGCGAAGTTGAACACTTTTTCAATGTCGCCTAATACGACAAAGATACTGCGTTGGTGAGGAGCGAATGACTGAGATCGAGATTGTATACCACGACGGTTTGCACCTGCCCGCGCTCGATTTGTGGCTCGATCCGCATCTGCCACAGGCACGGGCAGTCGTATCACACGGCCATGCGGACCATATCGAGGCGCACGGTCATGTGATCGCAACGCCGGAAACGGTGCGCATTTTGCGGCATCGTGTCCAGTCGTTCGCCGGTACGGTAACGCCGCTGTCTTACGGTGAGCCACTCGATCTCCCTGGCCCGACACCGGCACGCTTGACGTTCTACCCGGCGGGTCATTGTCTCGGTTCAGCACAAGCATTGATCGAAGTGGGTGGCGCCCGCATCTGCTACACCGGCGACATGAAACTGCGCCCGAATGTTGCGGCGGAGACGGGTGTTGTAGTGCCGTGCGATGTGCTGATTACCGAATGCACCTTTGGCGAGCCGCGCTACATCTTCCCGCCCGACGCGGAAATCCACGCCGCGCTCAAAGCCGAAATCGAAGCGGCGTATGCGGAAGGGGAGGTACCGGTCGTGCTCGGCTACGCGCTCGGTAAGGCGCAGGAGGCATTGCACCTGCTTACCGGATGGGGCTACCCCGTAATGTGCCATGGAGCGGTGAACAACATTTGCCGGATCTACGAGGAATGCGGTATCCACTTCCCCGGCCCCTACACACGGTACGTACGCGGTGAGGTAGCGGACAATGTCCTCCTTTGTCCGCCCTCGGTGCGCAAACACGCGATGCTCCGCGCGCTGCTGCCGGTGCGTACGATCCTGCTCACCGGCTGGGCGTTGCACCCCGGCGCGTGGAATATCTATAAAGACGTTGGTCGCGTCCTACCCCTGTCCGACCACGCGGGCTACGACGATCTCCTCCGCTACGTCGAGGAAAGCGGCGCGCAAACAATCTACACCGTCCACGGTGGCACGAAATTCGCCAGTGATCTCCGCGAGCGCGGTCACGACGCCCATTTCCTCGCCGGCATGTGAAAATCGAAACCGAGAAGAACTGCAGAGGCGCAGAGGATGCAGAGAGGGACGAAATGAAGAACGAGAAAAATCGCGATCATCGCGGATGGCCTTCCGCATTCGACCGTCTACTATGCTTATCCCCTCTGCGTTCTCTGCGTCCTCTGCGCCTCTGCGGTTTATCCCCGGTTTGCCAACCATGCCGGTGACGTTCGCGCAGGAGGGACCATCGGTGGCGTTCGAGACGCTGGCGGTGGTGGCCGAAGGGGTGCGCGGGACGACGAAGAAGCTGGAAAAGATGGCCCTGCTCGCGGCCTACTTCACGGCGCTCGGCGACAACGACCTCGCGATCGCGGCGCGCTACATCGCCGGGCAAGTCTTCCCGCAGCACGATATGCGCGTCCTGCAGGCCGGGGGCGCGGCAATTGTCCAGATGCTCGTCACGCTCTCCGGGCTGACGCGCGAGGAGATTGCGCCCCTCTCCGTGCGCCTCGGCGAACTCGGCGAAGTGGCGCGGGAAGTGCTGCCCAATCATCTCCCACAGGAATCGGCGCTGACCCTCGCGGCTGTCGAAACGGCGGTGGAAGAACTCGCCGTGATGCCTGGCACGAAAGCGAAAACGGCTCTTCTCACCGATCTCGTGCGCCGCGCGACGCCACTGGAAGCGACCTATCTCGTCAAACTCGTCTCCGGCGACCTCCGCATCGGCCTGAAGCAGGGATTGGTGGAAGATGCCCTGGCGCGCGGCTTCGGTCGGCCACTCGCATCGGTCAGCCATGCCGCGATGCTGCTCGGC